>DATEVI010000449.1:0-3537 GCA_035281865.1 Geobacteraceae bacterium
AGTAATGGATATTGAAGAAGGAATGTTCTGCAAAAAAATCATCCACCCTCGTACCTTTATGCCATCGGGCATTGTCCACCCAGAGGTCGATGGTCTTTCCTTTGAAACGATAAACGATCTTCCGCAACATTCGAATAAACCCATCGGTATTGCCGCTGATCCACTTCATGATTCCATGCGATCCTTGGATGAGGTCCACCCATCCAAAGATATTCAGACGCTTCTGATGCTGACTCCGGGTATAAACAAAAGGGCGACTCCCCTTCTTTGCCCATATTCTCCCCAGTTTCGGGTGCAGGGAAAATCCCGTTTCATCCTCAAAAAGAACCACTCGATTCCCCTTACTTTTCATCGCCTTCCGGACTTTTTTTTAATGTCTCCCGAAATTTTTCCACCCCTTCTTTTTTGGCCTGAACAAAACGGTACATCGGCCGCCTCAGCGAATATCCCAATTTCTTTATCAGTCGCTGGGCATGGCGAACGTGAATCTCGACGTGATACGCTTTCTTCAGGTACTCCACAAAAACCACACCGTCCCATTGCGCCCGGGGAATCCCAAAATCCTGGGGTGATTTCGATAACGCCTCGTCCAGTTTCTTCATCACATCCTCATCAAAGTGAGAGGGACGTCCGGAACGTGTACGATCGTTTACCGCCTCTACGCCATCAGAATTTGCTTTCCGTATCCGCTTTACCACCGCCCAACGGGTCAAACCGAACAACTCTGCGACCTGAGTCGATTTCCAGCCCGACAAAATCAGCAACAAGGTCGCAATGCGTATCCCGATCCATGCCCCTGGAGTCACATCCGCTTTGCGCAGCAGAATATCCCTGGTTACAGTGGGATGACTTAACCCAAGTTCATGGTAATAAAAATATTTACGTGTATAATTAGGAACTTGCAAGGCACCGATATTGCGTTTAGGCACTACATGTTGATAAGTATCACAGGATTGTTTTAATCGTTTTCCCAGCTCGATGGGGGAGATTCAGGGCATTATAAATCTGTACATGGAACGGTTCAGGACGGGAAGATTTTCGGATGTGGATTATTTTGCCGTCATCTCTCTTTATGGTCGTGGAAATCCGAGCGTGAGTGACAAGCTCCTTCCGGATCGTGGGCCAACTGTGTGTGATTCCGTTTTGTCTCAGTTTGAAGCGGATGGTGTGCAATATATGGTAAGCGAGGACCGTAATGAACAAATGACCATCCGCCCGGTGTTCCTTCTGATGATAAATGGGTCGCAATCCCAGCTCTGATTTCATGCTCCTGAATGCATCTTCAATGTCCGTGAGCATGCTGAAGATGTCAAATAACTTTTGCTCTTTGAAATCCAGTTGGTTGGAACGGAGGCAATAAAAACCGCTTTGGCTGCTTTCTTCCTTCCGTTCCCAGGTGATTGCCGCCGCCCGGTCCGTATTGTCTTCTTTGTCAACGTTGATCTCGTAACGGCGAGCCACCCGCTTGAACCGTTCTTTCAGACGGCCGATCTTCTCCAGCACTTTCTCATAGCGCTTAGTACCACGTTTTTTACCCAGGGCCGCCCTCACCTTTTTGAGCTCCTCCTCAAAACGCTTCTCAAAGCGATTCTTGATCCCTTCTTCCTTGGCCTCTTTGGCGGTAGAATGGCAATAGAGTTCTATCTCCTGGGTATCCTGATTGTTCATGAGCGCTGCTCGGATTAGCCTTTGGTTGTCCTCCCTGACTGTGACCATCGGAAGCCCCTCAGGCATCTCGGTCTTCTTTTTCCGGGAAACAACAATGTAGCCATACCGGTGATCTTTTAACCATTGGAGATTCGCCTCGGTAGCGAGACCCGCATCTACCACAATCAGAGGTTTCCCCAGCATGTCCGGGGAAGAAAGGCTATGTATCATACCCTCCAGGGTGCCAGGTTCACTGACGTTTCCGTCAAAGGTGTCGCTTCTCTTGGGAAATCCATCTGCATCGAGAACCAGCCCCAGGGTCACTAAAGGACAGTCGCTGCGCTTCTCCTTAGAACGACCAAAATGGGCCTTGCTGTTATACTTGCCAGTTCCCTCAAAAAAGGTATTGGTCAAATCATACAGAAGGATCGTCTCCTCCAGATTGAACAGGCTGCATTCCTTCACGCGCAGATGTTCTTCAATCTCTGTCTTGCGCCGTAAGAGCATGTCGGAGACCTTGTAAACTCGATCCTGGGAAAGATCACTTAAATCCGTATCCAGAAGGTCTTCTATCCCCGTCATTCTCTGAAGCCATATATGCGCGGCTCTCTCTGAGGAGGGGGCCACCAGCCGGGCGGTAATCACTCCAATTGCGACGTCAAGAGCAGGCTTATTGAAACCAAGGGCCGTGAGTTCCTTATCCAGCTCCAGCTCTTTGATCGTCTCATGAATCACATACTCCGCCCCCACAGGACGGGGATGTTCGTTTGTAAGCGTGTTGATGTCCACCCGGTGATAATCCGGTTCCTCCACGCCAGGGGAACCCTCAGAAGACACATCGCTCTTCTGGAGCTGCCCCTGATAATTGATGATCTTCCGGGCATAACGGCGGGCAAGCGTTTCAATCTCTTCCGGATAGGCAAATAGGGGATACTGACCGGTGATGATCCCCTCAATGCGGTTGGCCAGGTCCTTCCATTTTTCTTCGGGAAAGGTAAAATCAGTTCCCAGGTTCAAGAGCGTTCGCTGCCGTGGCCCTCTTTCCGTGCGAACAGATTCTACTAATTTAAAGGTGTGGTACTCGTGCTGATTCTTTTTATGGGCGTGTGTGACTTTTCGAATGTACATGGATAACAGCTATCACAGAAAATTGGGGCTGTCAATAGACTATGTGAGATTTTGGCACTACAAATGAAATTCCAAGAAGCCAATATGATAACTTATTGATATTATTATGTATGATATTTCGTGAAGGACAAAATAAACTAAATTCTACGACTCAGACCATGAACTTGGGTTAAGGAACTTGACTTTCTCTGGATTAGTCGGGTGAAAGAAATTACAGCCCTGTCATATCCATATGTTTTCTCCTGTCACGGAGTTCCGCCAGTTTGCCCTTGTTCCAGCCCGATGTCCCGCTGAAATATTGGGCAATCCGGGCGATCCCCTCGGGATCTTTTTCGCCGCATACGGGACAGGCGTCCTTCAGTCCCCGTGAGGTCTGGCCGCAGGCGGCACAGGTGATAAATTCGGGAGAAAACACAAGCTGATCATAAAGGGTGTCATGGAATACATGGAAAACAAAATCGGCAAGCTTTTCCGGCTGAGGGAGGTAATCGCCAAGCCATAGGTTGGTCATTACCCCTCCTCTTATCAAGGGGTGGAACATCCCTTCTTTTTTTGCCCGATCCATCGGATCCACCTGGGCCGAAACGGGCAGTTGCGTGGAATTGGTATAATAAACCTCCCCTCCGGAAAGATTACCTTTTACGAAATGCCCGGCTTCGGGAGAAAAATACTTGAGATCAAGACGGGCAAAACGATAGGCCGTGGTTTCCGCGGGTGTCTGCTCCAGAAGAAAACGCATTTTGTGCTGGCGGCTCAGTTTTT
>DATEVI010000450.1:0-3489 GCA_035281865.1 Geobacteraceae bacterium
AAGGAGCATCAGATGGCAATTGAATGCGAAGACCAGGAACTACTGGAAGGTTTTTTGACAGAAACTGCAGAGCTTCTGGAGAAAATGGATGACGACCTGGTGGCATTGGAAAAAGCACCGGACGACATGGAACTCCTTAACAGTATTTTTCGCTCAATTCATACTGTCAAGGGAGCTTCCAGCTTTCTCGGTTTTGAGCTCCTGGTGAAAGTCACCCACAAGACGGAAGACGTCCTGAACCGCCTGCGCAAGTCCGAGTTGGCGGTAGGCGCTGAAATCATGGACGTCATTCTGGAAGCGACGGATCTCGTGAAGCTTCTGGTCGCTGACATTAAAAACGGCGAAATAGTTGAACGCGAGATAGATGTGGTTGTGGCTAAACTCTTGCCGTACCTGAGCGATAATATCAAAGAGAAAGAGCAGTCAGTGGCGGCGGCACCGCCGTCCGATACCGAGATGCAGGCTGCGGTCAGTGAAGAGCCGACACCGGCCCGGGCGGAAGAGGTTGAGCTTCCCGCGAGGAACCTTGCCGACACGAACGATATCGCCGTCCAACTGCCGCAAGTGGATAATACCAAGATGACGGCGAAAGTCTCCGCGCCGAAAAATGACGATATCTCGGATAATACGACGGTAAGGATTGATGTAAAACGTCTCGACGACCTGATGAACCAGGTAGGCGAAATGGTTCTCGAGCGGAACCGGATGCTGCAGCTGAACAGCGATTATCAAGGCAGTGAAAACATGCCTAATTTCGGCGAGGAATTGGGCAAGCTTGCTAAGCGGATTAACTTCGTCACTTCCGAACTCCAGATGCAGGTGCTGAAGATGCGCATGATCCCCGTGGAAAAAGTATTCAAGAAGTTTCCTCGGATAGTGCGCAACTTGGCAAGGGATCTTGGCAAAGCAGTCAACCTTGAGATAGTCGGTGAAGAAACCGAACTGGACCGCTCGGTTGTCGATGAGATAGGTGATCCGCTTATTCACCTTATCCGCAATGCTCTCGACCACGGGGTGGAAACGCCCGATGAAAGGGTCGCTGCAGGAAAAAGCAAGACCGGTACGGTAGTCCTTTCCGCTACCCATGAGGGCAACCAGATCATAATCAGCATCAAAGACGACGGTAAAGGCATCGACACGGACAGGCTGTCGAGAAAATCGCTGGAAAAGGGCCTGGTAACGGAAGAACAACTGGCTGCCATGTCCCAGAAGGAAATCCTCGATCTCATATTCCTTCCCGGCTTTTCCACGAAGGAAAAAGCGACCGATCTGTCCGGGCGCGGAGTTGGTATGGATGTTGTAAAAACCAACATCAAGAAACTTAACGGTCTCATCGAGGTGAAAACAGAGCTCGGAAAGGGCTCGGAATTCATCCTGAAGCTTCCGTTGACCTTGGCAATCATCCAGTCCCTCCTGGTCGAAGTGGAGGATGAGATTTATTCCATCCCTCTTTCTGCCGTTCTTGAAACGCTGCGTGTCGACAGCAGCGAATTCCACCTTATCGGCGGACAGGAAGTTCTCAAACTGAGAGAATACGTACTGCCCCTCATCAGATTGCAGAATGTATTCGGCGTTAACGGCAATGGTAGCGCCGGCAACTCCTGTTATGTCGTGGTTGTGGGAATAGCGGAAAAGAGGCTGGGACTGGTAGTTAGTCGGCTTCTCGGCCAGCAGGAGGTTGCGATCAAGTCTCTCGGCAAATTCCTGGCCAAAGCACCCGGCATTGCGGGGTCGACGATACTGGGAGATGGACGTGTAGCGCTCATCGTGGATCCGGTAGGCCTCGTGGAAAATGACGAAAGCGGTGCGGCCTGCAGAGCCGCCTGATGAACCAGCAGTTCGCAGTTGAACAGCGTACAGTTGAACAGTGAATATCCTATTCTCTGTTTAGCTGTTCAACTGCTTAACTATTTAACAATTCAACTGTTTATAGGAATGTGCATGAAAATATCCGATAAAGATTTTGAAACACTGAGGGACTTCATTTATGACGTTTGTGGAATGTACTTCAGTGCCAGCAAGAAATATTTTCTGGAGAGCAGGTTATCAAAAAGAATGGAGGTATCCGGCATCAAATCCGCCGCTGAATACCACAAGTTCCTTGCAAGCGGCCTTAAAGGTTCTGACGAACTGAAGAAGCTTCTCAATGAAGTGACTACCAACGAAACATATTTCTTTCGTAATCCTTCCCAGCTGAAAGCAATCGAAAACCAGATTCTGCCGGAAGTGGTCGCGGCAAAGGCGAAAATAGGCTTCCGCAAGCTGCGGATATGGAGCGCGGGGTCCTCTTCCGGCGAAGAAGCCTACACCCTCGCCATGATGTTGCTGGAAAAACGTGATCATCTGCTGAAGGACTGGATAATAGAAATTGTCGGGACCGATATAAACCTGGAGGTTCTGGCCCAGGCAAAGGAAGGGATATTTAACGCCTATTCGGTGCGAAACGTTCCCGAGTACTACAAAAAGAAGTATTTCAAACAGGAGTCCGCCGAACGCCATGTCCTCTCTGCGGATGTGAAGAAACTGGTGAACTTCTCCATGGTAAATCTTTATGACGACAACAAAATGGTCTTTATGAAAACGTTCGATTTTGTCTTCTGCGCGAATGTCCTGATCTATTTTGACACCGCATCCAAGTCAAAAGTGGTTCAACATTTCTACAACAATCTGCAACCGTACGGCTATTTCTTTGTCGGACAATCCGAATCACTTCACGGAGTCAACGACAAATTCAAGACGGTTCATTTTCCAGGCGGTTTCGCCTACAAAAAGTGACAGGGAGGAGGAACTAAATGGAAAATACCAAAATGACCAAAGCACAATCGCTCATCAAGGGTGTGAACGAGTTGCCAACCATACCAGACATTGCCTCAAAGGTGATAGGGCTGCTCGATAACCCTGAAGTAGAACTTGAAGAACTTGCGGATATGATATTGACGGATCAGGTCATGGCGTCCCGGGTGATCAAGATCGTCAACTCTCCACTGTTCAGACCGATGCATGAAATTAAATCCATAAAAAGGGCACTTATCTACCTTGGTTTCCGCCACATAAGGGAAATTGCGCTCACCTGTTCCATTATCGATGCCTTTGGCAACCGGTCGGGAGTTTTTGACATCAAAACCTTCTGGGAGCACTCATTCGGAGTGGGCGTGGTTGCCAAGATTATCGCCCAGCGCGTACGTTATCCGGAGGTGGAAAAGGCATATATCGTCGGCATTGTCCATGATATCGGTGAAGTGTTGCTCAGCTACTATTTCATGGACGATTTTCAGAAAATCATCGACATGCTCCAGGGAACTCCAAAAAGTTTTGTCGAGGCGGAGGAAATCATTCTCGGAACCACCCACTGCGAGGTGGGTCTGTGTCTTGCGAAAAAATGGAACTTCCCTCCAGAGTATTGCGACGTCATACTGAACCACCATACTCCCATGGAAGCGACCTACGACCCGACACTTACAGCTATCATCAATCTTGCGGATCTCTTTT
>DATEVI010000451.1:0-3612 GCA_035281865.1 Geobacteraceae bacterium
AGTCTGACAGAAGACCTCCGAAATGATCGAGTCCCCTTCTCTCCGGATATAGGGATAGCGGGCTTCCAGTTCCGGATCCCGGTCCCACATGAGGTCCAGGAGATGTTTCCTCCGCTCGCCGTAAAACGGTATCATATACTCGTAATCCCCTCTGCCTAACATATCCTTGGCGAGGATGCCGGTAACCTCCTCGATTGCGCGGTTCCAGACGATGACCTTCCTGTCTTCGTCGACGGCAAAGGTTGCATCGGGCAGGAAGTTGACGACGTCGGCAAACCTCTGTTCGGACTCCTTCAGGGCCTCCTCCGCCCGCGTCTTCTCCACATAGCGTTTTTTGTTTGCCGACCACATGAACCCGATACCGATCAGCCCCAGGATCCAGAGGAAACTATGGCCGAAAACCATGCCATGGAGATTGGATTGGGCAATGGCCATGTACGGCACCATGGAAACCGAAACGCTGAGTCCACCGCGCAGATCTCCCACCTTGTAGCCCTGTCTTTCGTGGCAGGCAAGACACGCCTTCTCAGTGACCAGCGGCCGCATCATGCGCAGGTGCGGCGATCCGTCGACGGTCAACACTTCGCTGAATTCAACGGCGCCTTTTCCGGCGAATGCACGAAGGCTCTTCAACTCCCATTGATCGGGAACATTTTCCGGCCGCAGGGGTTTGAGGCTTGTGATGTGGGCTCTGATTCCATACTGGCGATTTCCCATTTCATGCACCTGGCGGGTCATATAGGCGGGATTGAGGAGAGTAAGAGCACGTCCGGACGGAGTAGTGATGTCACGTTCTCTGACGTGGAGGAGATATGGACTGGGAGGGGTATCTCCGGTTATGGGAACATACACACCCCCATGTCGCGCCACCCATCGCCGGTAGACCATATCCTTGTCGAGACTGCAGATCGCCTCGGCATGGGCCAGCTGGAAGGAGCTCTGTCGGACCAGATGGATGTTCCACAGGGCGGAGGCGCCTATTATGGCGGACCACGCCAGAATTACCGCTATCGCCAGGTTCGTGCAGGGATTGCACCCGGCTTTCCGCTCCACTTTGCTTCCGGTATCCGACATGGTCATGAGTCGCTCCTCACGGTCCAGAATTTGTGCGTCGATGTTTTGGGTCTTTGATCAGGGGGGGCTGCCCGGCAATACAGACTACAACTGCGTTGACTTGACCCGGTTGCGCCCTTCTCTCTTGGCCTCGTACAGGCACTGGTCCGCCTTCTCGATCAGCACCTTCGCCAGGCTCAGGTCTTCCTTCTGATCAGGGGGTGTGAAACTTGCCACACCGAAGCTCGCCGTAAAGCGGATTTCGGTTCCGTCCGCCACGACGATCAACTCCGAAATCTTCCTCCGCAGTCTTTCAGCGGCGACACAGGCGCCGGGAAGGTTTGTTTCGGGCAGGACCACCACGAATTCCTCGCCGCCGTATCGCGCCGGCCAGTCGATTTCGCCCCGGACGGATCGCCGGATGCAGTCGGCGCAGTCCCGAAGCACTTGGTCTCCCGTCTGGTGCCCGAAATTATCGTTGATTGTCTTGAAATGATCGATGTCGAACATGATGACCGACAGAGGCCGCTCGAACCTGAAAGTGCGTTTTACTTCCTGGGGCAGGCGTTCGTCCAGGTAACCCCTGTTGAACAATCGCGTCAGTGGGTCTTTCGTGGAAAGGAGCCTGATTTCTTCGCAGCTCCTTCTCAATGAATTCTCCAGGTCCAGGATCCTCCGGGCGGTCTTCAGCCTGACGGCCAGTTCCGCCTGGTTTACCGGTTTCACCAGATATTCGTCGGCCCCCGCGTCAAGGCCGGCTATCAGGTCCTCCTTCGCTTCACGGGACGTGAGGAGGATAATATAGATGTACCCCCGATAACTGTTGGTGCGAATGGCACGGCAGAGACCGATTCCGTCAAGTTCGGGCATGACGAGGTCCGTGATGACGACGGGAAAATATGCTTTGTCGAGTAGATCAAGGGCGTTTCGTCCATTATCCGCAGCGGTAACGGAATAACCGAGTTCAAGGAGATGATTCTCCAGAACCCGCCGCATGAGGAGATTGTCTTCGACGATCAATATGGGGGAAGAACCGGTGTCCGGCATGGAAATTTCAGCCATAGTGATATCCTTCTATTTCCGCCGCCGGTCGACGACGTAGCAGCTTTCGTTCGATTTTTTCGCCATTGCTTTCAGCTCCGCCGCCACTTCCGCCACTTTGCCGTAGTGGTTCAGTTTGGCAGCATCGGTGGGAACCACCGCAATTGCAATGGATATCAGGGGTATCTTCTCCTCCTGCCCCTTCCGGTTCGTGCCGATATAATATCCGTCGGACTTCTCCCGTTCCTCGAAAAGATCGGCGGCAATTATTTTGAAATTGCCTATGATCGTCTTGCAGACCGGCTCGGCCTGTGCCAGCGGCACGATGAAAACGAAATCGTCTCCGCCGATGTGGCCCGCGAATCCCCCGCCGGATTCCTTCACCGCGTTGAACATCAGCCGGGCAACCATGCGCAGCACTTCGTCACCCCGTGAAAACCCGTACACGTCGTTGTATGGCTTGAAATGATTGATGTCTATGTAACAGACCGCCATGGGTTTTCCGAGGGCATTCTCTATGGCGCGCTGGATCGAGGTGTTGCCGGGAAGTCGTGTCAGCGGGTTGTTGTCCAGCACCCTTTGAATCCTCTCCAGGGAGAGGGTGATGCGCGGAAAGAGTTCCCCATATTTCACCGGCAGGAATACGAAGTCGTCCAACTGACACTCCTCCCATGGGAAGGATGCTGCTTCAGGGCCGTTGACCAGCCCCAGAACCGGGATTGTGCTGAAATAGCTGTCACCCTTGAGATTCTTGATTATTGAACAGGTTGCTTCGTCGGGCGAAGACATATCTATGATTATCAGGTCGGGAGGGTCGGAGTAGACAAAGCCGAGCACGCTGGACAGCTCGGTCAGGGGGAGCACTTGGTATCCCCTGCTCTGCAGGCGTATTTCCAGGTTGCCGGCCAGGGTCTGGTCGGCGGTGATGACGGTGATCCTGTATTTCCTATTCATCGACAGTCTGTATCTCCAGGCTGAAGTTCTTGGTGTCGATCAGCTTATCCTCAAGTTCTTCCACAATCTCCGCCAGGATAGATTCAGTCATGCCCAGTTGTTCCCAGGCGAGGGGCTGAATGCGCGGGACGAAATCGTCACCGCCGAAACCGAAGCCACTGGCTTTGATCAGGATGTCGGCAAGATGGACTACCGCGGTCTTGGTCCGGTGACATAGCGATGCGCCCACATCGTGATGGCGGGCGAGGGGCTCGATCAATTTATCCGGCAGGTGCCAGCTCTTGGCCAGCCATGCTCCCACCTCGACATGGTCCGTGCCTAGCAGTTCCCTCTCCGCTTCAAGCATGGAGAACTCCCGACATTTGATCAGCGCCAGAAGCTGCCGGTAATCATCACCGAAATTCAGCCTGATGATCACCTTGCCGATATCATGGAGCAGTGCGGCTGTTGATATCTACTCGCAATCCGGCAGTTTCAGTCGCCTGGCGATGACGTTTGCGGCTACGCCGGCACCCAGCGAGTGTTCCCAAAGTCCCACGCCGTTCTTTTCCATGATTTCAAAGA
>DATEVI010000452.1:0-2765 GCA_035281865.1 Geobacteraceae bacterium
GAGGCTGGATACCGTGTCCACCTGTTGCGTGATGCGATCTGCTCGCGGGGGAAAACCGATTACCTCGCCGCCCTGCAGAACGCAGCCAGCGCCGGGGCGGTGGTGACCACCACAGAAACGGCCCTCTTTCAGCTGCTGCGCACCGCTGCAGCACCCGAGTTCAAGGCGGTTTCCGCCCTGATCAAGGGGCGCTGACCGCTCCGCCTCGCCGCAGCAATGAAAACATACCGGCTCGTTACTTACAGTGAAGGGGAAGAACTGGCCCACCGGATCACCCATGGCTTCGGTGCCGTCCTCAGTATCGTCGGCCTGTTTGTCCTGGTGTATGCGACCGCCACCCGTGGAGGGTTCTGGCGACTGGTCAGCTGTTCCCTCTACGGCACGACCCTGGTCATCTTCTATGCGGTCTCGACCATCTATCACACCGTCCGCACGGCGTGGCTCAAGTACCTCTTCCGCATTCTCGACCATGCCAGCATCTTTCTGGTCATTGCCGGCACCTACACCCCGTTCACCCTGGTCAGCTTGCCGGCTCCCTGGGGCTGGACGATCTTTCTCCTCATCTGGGGGCTGGCCCTGGCCGGAACCTTGCTCAAGGTCGTGATGACCGGTCGGCTGCGTATCCTCGGGCCGCTGCTCTACCTCGGTATGGGCTGGCTGATCGTCTTAGCTTATCGCCCCCTGACGGCAGCCGTGTCGCCGATGGGAGTCCGCTGGCTGCTGGCCGGTGGTCTGGCTTACTCAGCCGGACTCATCTTTTATGCCTGGACGAAGCTTCCCTACAATCACGCCGTCTGGCACGTTTTCGTCCTCGTTGGTAGCGCCTGCCACTATTTTGCGGTGCTCTTCTATGTGGTACCGACATAGCAGGCGGCAGTCCGCTGGAAGGGACATGATGCCTGGAACGGAGTGCCGATCGATTTTATGGTTTGAATCCAGCAAAAGAATTGGTATTTCTTTTAGACTTTCTTGCCAGCCTTCGGCTGTCACATCTTTCCTCCCCCGGAGTCACCTGTGAGTCTCCCAAAAATCCTGCTGGTCGATGATGTCGACTTCTTCCTGGAAATGGAAAAAGACTTCCTCCGCAACACACCAGCCACCATTCATACCGCCCGCAACGGCAGGGAAGCCCTGGAATTCGTCAATCGTCAGCGGCCTGACGTAATCTTCATGGATGTCACCATGCCGGTGATGGATGGCCTCACCTGCTGCCGTATTCTCAAGGCCGACCAGGAACTGCGGTCGATCCCCGTGATCATGGTCTTCGCGCCGAGCCGGGAACTCGGCCCTGAAGCGGTGACGGCAGCCGGTTGCGACGCCTGTTTGACCAAGCCGGTTGACCGCAAGGCTTTTCTCGAAGCAGGCAGGCGATTTCTTTTCGGTGTCGAACGACGGGATTTCCGGGTACCCTGCCAGATGGCGGTTACCCTGCGCCGCCATGGGGAAGAGATTCATTGCAGCAGTGAGGATCTGGGCGAACGCGGCATGTACATCAAGTCGCAGGATTTGCTGGCGGAGGGAGATGTGGTCCGGGCTACCATGGCCCTGCCTGGCGGGACACCGACCGAAATTGAATGCCGGGTCCGGGTTTCCTGGGTCAATCAGGGATTTCCGCGGACGAAACCGCATCTTCCTCAGGGATACGGCGTCGAATTTCTACAGCCGAGTCAGGCCACCATGGCCATGATCCGTGCTTATCTCGACAAAGGGAAGGGCAGTAACGAGTGACGGAGCTTGGTTCGGGAGTGAAAAGCTTATGAGCAGTCTGGGAAAGACCATTCTCATCGTTGAGGATTCTCCGTCGGTGCGGGCCATGCTGGCCGACATGCTGGAGAACGAAGGATACAATGTGATGGAGGCGGTGGATGGCTACGAAGCTTTCAAGCTGGTCGAATATCTCAAATTCGACCTGATTATCACCGACCTCAGCATGCCAGTCATGAACGGCATCGAGTTTATCCGTTTGGCGAAAAAACAACCGCTCTGCCGGTTCGTGCCGATCGTTGTTCTCTCCTCGGAAGAGGATGCTCGCAAGGTCGACGAGGCAAAACAGGCCGGCGCATCGACCTATCTCAGCAAACCCTTCAAGGAACAGCAGTTGCGAGCGATGCTGAAGGTCGTGCTGGGGTGAAGGGAGAAATGCTTAAAAAAACTATGTTTTACAATTCTGGTAATTTCATTTGGTTTTGTCTTGGCAAAAATACTACAGTATTACGGGATAATTCTTCTAATTATAATGAATAATCACACAACCGGTACAGTTAGCCCTTCATAATTCTTTTCCTCTTTTACCATTAACAAAACTGCGTTACATTCCATCTCACCTTTTTCTGAGCGCCTTCCCTCGAACAGTCGGATGCCGAGATGCACGAGTCCGCCCTGCAAGTTAAAGCGACACGGTTCTCACTGGTTTGCATGGTTGCCTTGGCTTTTGTCCTGCTGGCCGCAACGCTCTGGCAGTATGGGCCGTTGCACCATCCTGACGCTCTCAGGCTCCCGCTCCATTCCTGGACCAGTTGGGGGGTGCTCGGTGGCGCCACGGGTTGTATTGTGGCTCTTCTTCTGCTCGGTAATAAGTTCCTCTGCCGTATCCGTGCCCGTCGCGATAGAACGGAGATGCTGCCGCAGTCGTGGCTGCTGCAGACCGTCATCAATGCCATCCCGGCCCCAATCTTCTTCAAGGACGATGCCGGTGTCTACCTCGGCTGCAACGAGGCCTTTGAAAAGTTCATCGGCCTCTCCCGCGCCCAGATCATCGGCCAGAG
>DATEVI010000453.1:0-9837 GCA_035281865.1 Geobacteraceae bacterium
TGGAGACTCTCTGGCTCCGGCCGCCGGCTGCCACGCTTTCACCGCGTTGGACCCTGAATGAAACCTCAGTCTTCTTCCTTCAGGATATAGCCGAGGCCCCTGACGGTATGGATCAGCTTCTTGTCGGCTTCACGGTCTACCTTCTTGCGCAGGTAATTGACATAAACATCGATAATGTTCGTAAAGCTGTCAAAGACATAGTCCCAGACATTTTCCGCAATCGTTGTTCTGGTCAGCACCTGGTTCGGGTTGCGCATGAAGAACTCGAGCAGGGCGTATTCCTTGGCGGTAAGGTCGATCTCCTTGTCTTTTCTCCACACCTTATGGGTGACAGGGTCAAGACGCAGGTCCGCAAAACGGATTTCCGCACCCCTTTCCAGCTCGGTTCGGCGCAGAAGGGCCCTTACTCTGGCCAACAGTTCGGCAAAGGCGAAGGGCTTGGTCAGATAATCGTCGGAACCCGAATTCAGACCGGAGACTATGTCATCCAGGGAGTCCTTGGCGGTCAGCATCAAAACGGGAACCATCATCTTTTTTGATCGCAATTCCTTCACGACACTCATCCCGTCTCTCTTGGGAAGCATTACGTCAAGGATAACGAGGCCGTAAGAACCTTCGGCCGCCAAGTGCAGACCGCTTTCCCCATCGTTCGCCGTATCCACTTCGTATTTTTCTTCTTCAAGTCCGCGCTTGATAAAATTTGCAACCTTTTTTTCGTCTTCAATGACCAGAATTTTCATATTTTTCTTTCCTCTCATCTGTTATTCTAACTCTCTAAAATAAATGCTCCATTCATGGATGCTGTATGAAACTGCCGCGCGGTCGCTGTTTGCCGCTACAGAACAAAACCAGCAACTACCCGGGTTTATGGCCTATACCAAAACTTACGGACATACTGATAATCAAAGTACCTGCTTCTTTTTGGCATTCGATCTTAATGCTCATTAAATGCTAACACAATTTTTTGAGCTCGCAATAAGTAAAGTTAACTTATTAAATCGCCTTTCGTCTCATCATTCGTCAGGACTCGGGAACACAGCACATATTCTGACACCACCGGCATCGGCAAGCAGCCTTCGCCATCTCCCGCGGCCTTCCACCTCCCTCCAACTTCTCCACTATTGAGGAAGGCGCAGCGGTGGAACAGGCCAGCCCCCTTAACGGAGAAACGGGGGGCGGACTATAATTACCCTCCCCGTTATCATCCGCTGCAGGACGTCCGTATTTTTTGGGATAACGCCGTTACACCGGTTTGAATGAAAAAAGAAATGTTTCAATCAGGCGTGGAACGATGCCTTGAGCAGTTGAAATTCCCTGATGGACCGAGGTTAAGATTTTGCACTGTTAATATCAAAAGCCAAAAACTCATTTTTTAATGAGAATTACACTCTATATCAATTTTTTTGTCAAGGTTTTAATTGCCATTGAGCATCACTTTTGATAAGTTATCGAAAAAATAATATATTTCTTTGTTTTCGTAAACATATGATATGCTTCAGAAAAACTGATACGCCGAATAAACGGGCAAAGACACTGCGGCAACGACGCCGATCACTTAAGGATATATAATGACGAAATTGTGGGCTCAGGTCTGTTATGAATTACCGGATGCATTGGTGGACGACGTCTCCGAATTTCTGCTGGAACTCTCTCCCAACGGAGTAGTCACGGAAAACCTCACACTTGACACCTTTTCCCTGGAATCACTGGAAGAACCTTCCGTCAAAACGGTAACCGTCTTTTTCGAGGCGAACGATACACTGGCGGAAAAACTGGAGCAAGTGCGGTCATACCTTGAACAGGCAATTATTTCTTTACCCCGATCCGTCTTCCGGGAACCGACGATAACATATATAAAGGAGGAGGATTGGAGCAGCACTTGGAAGAGCCACTTCAAACCCTCCCGCATCGGGAAAAGGATTGTGGTGAAACCGACCTGGGAGGAATACGCGAAAAGCGACGATGACATTGTCCTCGAGCTTGACCCGGGCATGGCGTTCGGCACCGGGACACATCCGTCGACAAGGCTCTGCATGGAGACCCTGGAAAAGATATTCTTTCACGAAGGAGATTACCGGGACATATCGACAAATGGTCCGTCAAGTGTCCTTGACGTGGGAACCGGGTCCGGCATACTGGCAATCACCGCGGCAAAGCTGGGAGCAGTTCAGGTCAACGCCATCGACATAGATCCTCAGGCGGTGACGGTAGCTTTAGAGAACATCGTCATGAACGGCGTGGATAATCAGGTCACGGTATCCGACAACCCCCTTGAGAAAATAACGGGAAGATACGATATTGTCTTGGCCAATATTCTGGCCGAAGAACTTGTGAAGATGGCACCGGAATTGATCAAAAGGATGAGCCCGGGAGGATTTCTCATCCTCTCGGGAATTCTGACCGAAAAGGAAGACATTGTGGTGCAAGGCTTCTCGACCCGTGAAACAAGTCTGGCGGAGATTTCACGGGAAGCGGAATGGAGTTGCCTGACATACCGCCGAGAGAAGTGAGATGCGCCGTTTTTTCTTCGATAAGATAATTCCCGCAGAAGGCAACGTAATAGTTTCGGGTAACCTTTTTCGTCACATGGCAAAATCGCTTCGTCTGAAAATCGGCACCGCGGTCATGCTGGCTGACGGGGAAGGTCATCAGTGCACCGGAGTTATCAGGGAAATAGGCAAGGAAAGCCTCATCGTTTTCATTGAACAAACCGTTCTGAAACCCGGCGGCGAAACCGGTCCGGAGATAACTCTCTATCAGGGGCTGCCCAAAGGGAACAAAATGGAATTCATTTTGCAAAAGAGCACAGAACTGGGTGTTTCGGAAATTGTTCCCTTTGTAGCCGGCAGGTCAATCCCCAGACTTCCGAAAGAGCGGGAAAGCGAAAGGCTTGTCCGCTGGCAGAAAATCGCCTTGGAAGCCGCCCGTCAATCCGACCGCATCATCTTTCCGCGCGTTTCTCCGCTGAAGGAATTTTCGGGTGTTCTCGATTCATCCATACATTCAGTAAAGCTGCTCTTGTGGGAAAAAGAGCAGTCGACCAGACTGAAGCCGATATTGTCCGATCTCTCTCCTCCAGAGAGCGTGGCAGTCATGGTCGGCCCCGAGGGAGGGCTGACGGATGAAGAAGCGAAAGCAGCCATGGAAGCGGGTTTCATACCCGTAACACTGGGGCACAGGATACTGAGAACAGAAACCGCGGCAATCGCAATTCTGGCAATTCTGCAATTTTTCTGGGGAGACGTGGGATAAATTGATAGCAGTTCGAAAAGGAGTCTAACAAAATGAAATGCCCCAAATGCGGCTTCAACAGCTTTGAATTTCTTGACAACTGCAAAAAATGCGGGAACAGCCTGGCTTCTTTCAAGAAGAGTCTGGGCATAAACCCCATAGTATACGCCCAAGGCGGGCCCCAGACGAGCGCATATCAGAAACCGGCAGCCGCTGTCACGCGGGAAGAAGCTCCAATCGCGACTGCACCCCCTGCCCTATCCGATGAAGATGCGGCAAATTCGTTTACCTGGGATATTCCTGCTTTGAGTGAAACCTCGTCGGAGGCCGACGGGGCATTTTCGGGTTTTGATCTGGATTTCATGAAGGAGAAAGCAACGCCTGATGAAGCTGAAACCGGCTTCATCTTCAGTGAAGAGCCGACAGTCGAAAGTCCCGCCCTCGCAGTAGAGGAAACGGCCATAACCTCTGAAGAATTCTCATTCTATGAGGAGACGCTGGATCTCGCTGAAAAATCCGTTTTTTCCGGAAGCGAAGAAGCATCGTTGGAATCGGAAAATGACCCGTTCGGCGAAACCGGCATAATGGGTGAGATTCCGCCGGAGAAGCTCCAGAGTACATACCAGGAACCGGAGCTTCCTGGCAGAGACAGTGGTGTACCCCTTGAACAGCAATCATACGAAAACGAATTTGTCCTGGAAGAATTGGTCGAAGAAGAAGAGGAAGTAAGCAGCATTAAGGAAGTCAACGATGATCCGGTGAGCTTCTCGGATTTCGAAAAGGAATTCGAATCGATTTTCCAGACGGATGAACCGTCGGATGACAACAAGGCGGCGAACTAGTTTCCGGATGGAAACGAACTAGGAAACAGTCGCCGCCTCTTTGACCACCCTCAGCAATTCTTCGCCGAACTGCATTTTTTGCCATTTTCTTAGAGTCTTTATTGAATCCAGCCCGTCTATATCGCGCGGAACGGCTTCCGCCAAGGCGTCGAGAAGGCTGTTGTTGGCAATTGTACCCGCATCCATTCCCAGTTCCAATGCCTTGGTTTCCCGCCAGAGCTTCAACCTCCTGCATATTTCCATCTTTTGCCTGTCCTTTTTAGGACGTTCGGACTGCGGATAGCGTGGAAGCCTGCTTGCCGGCAGGCCTACACCTTTCGACACGGCCTTCAGTATTTCACCGCCATGTCTGGCGATAAGTTTCGCCGAGAGGCCGTGAATATCGAACAGCTCGGCCTGGTTGCAGGGCTTTTTTTCGGCCAGAGTGGCGAGCGTTTCATGGGAAAGTATTTTGAATGGCGGCCGATCGTACAATTGTGCCTTCTTGTCCCGCAGACGAAGCAATTCCTCCAGCACGGCCAGGGTCCTCGGGTCCATCTTGTGGGCGCCCTTGAAACGACAGAAGAGGGGTTCCTCATTGCGGTCAGCGGCCATTGCCCGCGATACCAGCGCGGATTCCTCCTCAACCCAGGAGAGCCTTCCCTTCGCTGTAAGCTCCTCTTCAAGCTGCCTGTACAGCGCAACGAGAAGCGAGGTATCCGCTATCGCGTAGGCAATCATGTCCGGTGCGAGCGGCCTTTTACTCCAGTCCGCCTTCTGGAAGCGTTTGTCGAGCTCGACACCGAACCTTTTCCTCAGGACCGCGGCCAGCCCGACTTCTTTTTCTCCGAGAAACTGGCAGGCAATCATGGTGTCGAACAGATTGTCTATTCCCACGGAGAAGTCGCGTCTCATGGAGCGAACATCGTAATCGGCTCCGTGAAAGACCTTTCGGATGGAGGGATCGGCAAGCAGTGACGCCAGGGGAGAGATGTCGGATAAGTCCAGCGGGTCCACCAGGGAAACGCTGGACGACGTGGCAACCTGGATAAGGCAGACCTTTTCCCGGTAATGGTGCATGGAATCGGCTTCGAGATCGAATGCCACCACCTCCTCGCGACGGTACTCATCCACAAGCCTTTCGAGCCCTTCCGGACTGGAGATAATTTGCGCTGCTGTCTGGTTTCTGTCAGTCATGTCCTGTTTCAAAACGGAACTAAATCCGTTATACCCTTCCCGGCCGTAAAATCTGCCATTAAATCAATATCTTCTCAATATAGCATAAAGAGTGGTTCGCTGAACAGGGCGAAAACCGGCATCCCTGATCATATGTATCATTTCATCCCTGCTCATTCGGAAGGAGCAGCCTGCGGCGGCAACGACATTCTCTTCCAGCATGGTCCCGCCAAGGTCGTTCGCTCCGAAAAACAGGGCAACCTGTGCCAGCTTGGCGCCCTGGGTAACCCAGCTCGCCTGAATGTTCGGAATATTGTCCAGAACGATGCGTGACAGCGCCACAATCCTCAAATATTCGGCACCGGTAGCCGTTTCGCCGCCAAGTTCCGTGTTGCCGGGCTGATAAGTCCAAGGAATGAATGCGGTGAACGATGCGCCCTCGGTCTGCAATTCCCTGATGCGGAAAAGGTGTTCCACGATGTCTTCCGGTCTTTCCCGGCAGCCGAACATCATAGTGGCCGTTGACGGCATGGAGAGACGAGCTGCCTCCCCCATGACACCTGCCCACTGTTGCCAAAGGATTTTTTCAGGGGAAATTGCCTCACGCACCTCATCGACAAGAATTTCGGCACCGCCACCCGGGATTGAATCGAGCCCGGCGTCTTTGAGCCTCCGCAATGTTTCAGCCACGCCGAGCCTGGAAACAGCGGCTATGTGGATGATTTCGGGCGGCGACAGCGAATGGTTCCAGACCGTGGGAAAACGCTTCTTGATCTCCCGGAAAAGATCCTCGAAGTAATCGATACCGAGATCAGGGTGCAGCCCACCCTGCATGAGGAGCTGTGTTCCGCCCTGCTCAACCAGTTCATCGATCTTTCCGAATATCTCTTCTCGGGACAGGACATATGCATCAGGTGCAGACCCATCACGATAAAAGGCGCAGAATTTACATTTCACCTCGCAGACATTCGTATAGTTGACATTCCGGTCAACGACGAAGCTCACTTCCTTTTCCGGATGGAGGCTGCGCCGGATGGCGTCGGCAAGCTTTCCCAGAGCGAGAAGATCGGCGTCGTTCAGCAGATAAAGAGCCTCGCTCCGGCATATGCTCTCATCGGATTCGATTTTTTTGCGAATGACTTCGATCATTGTCCTTTGTCGATTTTGCATGCGAACATCTTCGTAGGGGCAGACCCGTGTGTCTGCCCGACCCGCGTGGTTGCCTGATTTTGGGCGAAAACGCGGGTTCGCCCCTTCAAATCCCGTCAATCGCGGGAACCTCCGTTGATTACCCTTTTCAACAGACCCGCAGCCCGTTGTACAGCGTATCTCTCTCCACCGGCTGCCTGCCCGCCTTCCGGATCATGCGGACAATTCCATCCCTGCTCAGCGACTGGGGGGAGGTGGCGCCGGCGTCATGCCCGATCTTTTCCTCGATTACCGTACCGTCCAGGTCGTTCACGCCAAAGGCGAGGGCAACCTGGGCTATTTTTTCCCCGAGCATTACCCAGTAAGCCTTGATGTTGTCGAAGTTGTCCAGGTATATGCGGGAAATGGCCAGGGTCTTCAGGTCGTCAACGCCGGTAGTTTCTCCCTTTCTTCCTGTCTGCAGCCTGGTTGTTCCCGGCTGAAAAGCAAGTGGCACAAAAGCCAGAAAACCGTGAGTCCTGTCCTGCAGCTCCCTCAGCTGGCGCAAGTGATCAACCCGGTCTGCGAAGCTTTCCACATGGCCATAGAGCATGGTGGCGTTGGATCGGAGGCCTGCCCGGTGGGCAGTTTCCATGATCGACAACCAGCGCTCGCCGCTGATCTTCTCCGGACAGAGCTGTTCCCGCACACCTGGTGCGAAGATCTCCGCACCTCCCCCCGGCAGGGAACCGAGGCCGGCTTCCCGCAGCAGGGACAGAACGTCTCCCGGCTCGAGCCCCGAGATACTGGACAGGTGGTCAATCTCCACGGCGGTAAAGGCCTTGACATGGACGGAAGGAGCTTCCGACTTTACCATTCTCAGCATGTCCAAGTAGTGATCGAATGACAATTGCGGATTCAGCCCGCCGACGATATGCAGTTCCGTTGCCCCTAGGCGAACCGCCTCGGCGGCCCGGCCTTTTATCTCCGCAAGACTCATGGCATAGGCGCCGCTTTCACCCGCTTTCCTGGAAAAAGCGCAGAATGAGCAGCTCTTGACGCAGATGTTTGTATAGTTGATATGGCGGTTTAAGTTGAAGAATACCCTCAGGCCGTTTTTCCGCCCGTTCACGGAGGCGGCCAGAGCTCCGATTTCCAGAAGCTCGTTCGACTCGAAGAGGAACAAAGCTTCTTCGTCGGTTATTCGCCCCCCACCATTCGCTTTCTCACATATGGATGCAAAAGATATCATTTAAACTAAATACCCCTTTTGCCCTCTGCCTTCTGTCCGGTCTACATCCTCCCAGCGCCGGTAGAGGTTGTGCTCCACTCCCAAAGCATCCAATGCCTTTCCCACCACGAAGTTCACCAGGTCCTCCACGGACTCCGGTTTGTGGTAAAAGGCAGGCATTGCCGGCACTATCCGCGCGCCCATGCGGGAAAGCCTGAGCATGTTTTCCAGATGAATCTCATTGAGCGGCGTCTCGCGCGGAACAACAACAAGATTGCGACGCTCCTTCAGCACTACGTCAGCGCATCGCTCCAGAAGATTTCCCGAAATGCCGCAAGCAATCCGCGACAGGGTACCCATGGTGCACGGGCAGATCACCATGGCATCCGGCGCCGAAGAGCCGCTTGCCACAGGAGCAAAAAGATTGTCTTCGGCATAATATTCGAGTTGTTTTCCCCGGTCATCGAAATATAATTTAAGACGATCCGCCACTTCCGCCTCGCTTGCCTGCCAGTCAAGCCCCGTTTCGTGCCGGATAACGTCGAAGCCGGTCCTGCTGATGAGAATTGTCAGGCGGTATCCTGCCTTCAGCAGTTCCCCGCCGAGCCTCAGACCGTATAGCGAACCGGAAGCACCGGTAATTGCCAGAACCACATGATCGCTTTTCATGTCCCCTCCCGCAGCAGAACGTCCGCAAGGGTGAATACGAACAAAGCCGTACTGATGTAACCGTTCACGTTGAAAAAGGCCGCGTCGAGCTTCGCCAGATCTCCGCCCCAAAGGAGTCCGTGCTCATATGCGAGCAGGGCTGCGATGACCAGAAGTCCGACAACAAAAATGCTCCCAAGGTTCAGCATGAAAAAGAGCGCAAGGAGCACCGCCGGCAGCACAAGGTGGAACAGGCGGGCAATTCGCAGAGAACATGTTACCCCGAGCCGTGCAGGAATTGAATGCAGACCCGCCGAACGGTCAAAATCCAGATCCTGCAGTGCATACAGCACATCAAAACCAGCCACCCAGAAAAGCACACCGACCCCCAGGAGAAGCGCCGGAACCTCCAGGACGCCCTTCACCGCTATCCAGGCCCCGACGGGAGCGACTGCAAGGCAAAGACCCAACACCAGGTGACTCATGGAGGTAAACCGCTTGCAGTAGGAATACGATACGAGAAGAATAACTGCCACCGGCGAAAGATACAGACAGAGATCGTTCAGCCTGTAAGCGGCATAGACAAACAGCGCCAGAGAGAAAACGATGAACGCAGCAACCGTCCCCTTGCCCAACAGGCCGGCCGGGATCGCCCGTCCTCTGGTGCGGGGATTCCGTGCGTCTATCTCGGCGTCGATCAGACGATTTAGGGCCATTGCACCGGTGCGCGCGCCGACCATGGCAACCAGAATCCAGAACGCCTGGTAACCCGTCGGCAGACCATTCGCCGCCAGAACAGCCCCGGTGAAAGCAAAAGGAAGGGCGAACACCGTATGGGGAAATTTTATCATTTCCAGGAATATTTTTATTTTCTCAAACATACTCACGTGTATTCCACCCCGGACAAACCGAAATCGAAAAGTTTCTCACGCAAAGCCGCAAAGTCGCAAAGAAAAACCAAACCGATTAAAGGTCTCAAAACAATTCTTTCTTTGCGTCTTGGCGTCTAAAACCCATACTCATTCCACCGTGCGTCAACAATCCTCTTGACCGCCTCGTCCATCGCGATCTCCGTGGGCCAGTCCCTTCCCGAACGTTCCTCCGGCCATTTGCGCGTCGCATCTATCCCCATGAAAGATCCGCCGCCTGGCAGCGCCGAGGCGGCAAGCGCATGTTCTTCATCCGCGCCGCCGATTACCAGATCCCTTTGCCAATCAACAAAATTGATAACCCTCCAAGCGACAAGGGAAAGGTGTTGAACATTGACATCCGAGTCGACAACCACCAGCAGACGGGCTTTGCGCAGCCATCTCCCGGTCCGCAGCACATGGACGACCTCGCGTGTCTGGCCCGGACGTGTCTTGCTGATTGAGACAATGGCGCTGTTGTGGAAGATCCATTCCATCGGCAGGTTTATATCGGCAATCTCCGGCAGTTCCCGCCTGATGAACGGCACGATGAGCCTTTCCGCAGCCTTCGCCAGCCAACAGTCCTCCATGGGCGGCCTGCCGACAACGGTTGCCGGCAAGACGGGCTCTTTTCGTCGGGAAACACAGGATACCCTGAAGACAGCCGCATCCGGCGCCGTAGCATAGAATCCCG
>DATEVI010000454.1:0-3194 GCA_035281865.1 Geobacteraceae bacterium
CGCTACGGAGATTCATATGATTTAAACAAATATTTCTCAATGATAACTTTGAATTTTTTAATTTCCCTTGAGTTTTTCTATTTCCAGGACGGCGTCTCTGAGTCGGTGCGCAACGGCCCGGACATTGTTGGCAAGGTCGGAAAGCTCACCAGAAATCCCGGGAAGTTTACCATGCAGATGACCCTGGTTAACATTTGAAGCAAATTCTGTAATTTCCCTGAGCGGATCGAATACATGGCGCCGGAGCAGGGCTGCAACTCCACAGATGGTCAAGACGAGCACCATGAAGCTGAACAGGATCATCCTGCTTCGCATCAGGGACAGGGTTTTAAGCAGAGGGTATTCGGATAAGCCGATGTCAAGGGTCCCGAGGATTTTCTGATTAGCGCTGTGAAAGTGGCAGGAGGTGTCATAGCATGATGGTTCGTTGTAAATGGGAGCGGTGATGGCGACAATTTCCATCCCCCGGTCGTTAACGAACCGGCGCGCCTGTTCCATTGCGCCAAGTGTTGCGGCAGGAATGGCGCCGGCGTGGCAGCCGATGCAGCCGGCGGTCTTTTTATAGACGAACCGGTTAAGCTCAGTGGGATCTTCGGAGAACATGATGAGCCCTTTCTTGTTGAAGATACGCACATGTTCCACACCCTTCTGTTGGCCGACATTGCTGATAATATTGCTCAACATCTCCCGGTCGGACTTTAGCATGGCGTAGCGGGTAGATTTGACGATGGTATCGGCCAGATTGGTTTCATAAATGACCGCATCGTTGATCATGTCGGTTTTCATGACCGAATAGAGGAGAATGCAGCATATGACAACGAAACCGGTCACTGCCACTGCGACCGGCACTATGGCCCTTGCCGTAAGTGATTTTAGAAACATGGCCTACCTCCTTCCTCTGTCACGCCTGGTGACACTTCTCGCAGTTTTCCTTGACCGTAAAGGCGGACTTGCCGTCGTGGCAGGCGCCGCATGATTTCCCCTTTTCCATATCTGCCATAGTGCAGTTACGTTTTTTCTCCTTACTGCCGTCGTGACATGCCTTGCATCTGAAATTCGAGGTCGTTCTGCTCTTTTTCTGCAAGTGCGACGTGTGACTGAAGACCACCTTGCCCGCATCAGTGGTGTAGGTTATATCCTTGAGATCCATGGCGGGCCCAAGAGTGGCCGCGGCGAGGAATAAAGCCGTGATTATAACAATCAAGCGGGATGTCATGGTTTTCTCCTGTCAGAGGCTAATGCCGGTAGATCCGCTGCAGCGTAGCTCCCGGACGGTTCCGTGATGAGCACGGTGTTATCGGCTGTCTTCCAGGTATAGAGGATCGGCAGCCGGTAGAGAAGGAAACGGTAGACCACAATGTAGATGGCGAAGATGGTAAAGGTAATGACTGCCTCTCGCCAGTGGGGAGTAAACCGTTCGGCCATTTTCCAGTTGAAGGTGATCAGGGCGGTGTTGAGCCGGTTGAGTACCACGCCGAAAATAGTGAGAAGCGCGCCGAAGCGGATCAGCCCGACCTTGTTGTTCCTGACGGCGACGGCTAAGAGCACGAGCGGCAGGAGGACGCCGGCGCCCATCTCGAACATATACCATAACCCCCAGCCGCTTGCCAAGTATTCCCACTTGTTGTCATGAGCCAGGCCGATCAACTTGATGGTGAGATAGGTGGCCAGCCCCATACAGGCGCCCTTGGCGAGGGCTATGGAGAGCCTGTCGAAATTACTGCTGAAGTTGTTGTCGCAGCGCCATGCCATCGTCTTTCGGACGATGCTGCCGACCACTATCACCATGCAGAGCCCGGCCGGAATTGACGAGACGAAGAAGTGGAGCCACTGGAACGAAGCGGAATACCAGAGGGGGTGAACCTTGCCGGGGGCATAGGTGAAGAGCGCTCCCAGCGCTCCCTGGTGGAGGGTGGAAAGGATAATCCCCGCGACGGTGAGACCGAGGGTGATCTTGCGCACCCCCCGTTTGCCCACCGGGAAACCGATCCATTCGAAGAACGACACCGACACCTCGGCGACCTGCACGGAGAGATAGGTCGCCACATGCCAGGCAACGAGGAATAGGACGGCAGCGGGACCGAATGAGATAAGCATCGGGTAAGGGAGACGCCAGGGCTGACCAAGGTCAACCAGCAGGTAGATAACCGCGAAGAAATAACCCAGCAGGCCGTTCAACAGGGCGAGCCGCTCGATTGGTTCGAAATCGTGACGGCCGAAGACCTCCACGGTTGTGCCGAGCTGGAAACCGGATGAGGAAAGGGGAACCATGGTGAACAGGCCGAATCCGAGGAAGAGTCCCCAGGGGTAGTCGTATGAGCTGTCAGTGACCCAGGAGAGGCCGAAGAGAAAACGGCCGGCGATAATAGGAAGTCCCACGGCAAAGATTATAGCCAGCAACCAGTTGAAGGGATTGCGCAGTGCTTGGGCAATATACTGTTGCGGGGTGAGACCGAGCAACAGCTTTTCCTGCAAGGTCCATTTTCTTTTTTCCGAAAGATTGTAGAGAGAGTCGATTATTCTTACACCTTGTGTTTTCAATTTTTTCATGGCTTGGCATCCTCCTGACTCGAATGGGAATCTCCGTGATGCGAGCGGCTCTTATTGCGGGTTGACAGCAGATGAAAGCCCGTAAAAAGGGCGGGCCAGATGACGAGAACCATGGGTATGATGCCGAGAAACTCCTTAACGTTGGAGATGATCGGTTCATTCCCTATGGTCGTGTCGAAACCGACCTGATCGAACGGCGCGCTGGAAAGATAGAGCCACCCGGTCCCACCCACTTCCTTCTCACCGTAGATGTGATCCACATATTTGTCCGGCATTTCCCGGATCCGCTCGTGGCCGATCTTTATCAGATCGTTAAGATAGCCGAAGGAAAGGACTTCCTGCGGACAGATCTCCACACAGGCGGGAGGCTTGCCGTTTTTCAGGCGGGTGTCGTAGCAAAAGATGCATTTCTTGACCACCGGGTTAAATGCGCTGGAATAGCTGTAGGCCGGAACGTTGAAGGGACAGGCAACCATGCAGGCGCGGCAGCCGATGCAGACCTTGGGGTTGTAGATTACTGCCCCTTCATTGGTTTTGGTGTAGGCATTGACAAGACATGAAGTCAGGCAGGCCGGTTCGTTGCAATGGTTGCACTGAATCTTGCGATAGACCGGGCCGCCCTCTCTTTTGATCTCATACCGGTT
>DATEVI010000455.1:0-2563 GCA_035281865.1 Geobacteraceae bacterium
CATTTTTTACGGCGCTTGCACAGGAAGTCCTGATCCATCCCGCGGTAGTAGCATATTTGTTGTGATATAAAACCAGTCCCCGTTCGTCCCCGGAGCGATTGGAATAGGCGAAAACGTTTTCGTCCACCCGGTCACCGGCAAAGAAATCATACAGGACAAAATTCTCCGAGCCGCTGAACAGGTAGCGTTTTTTCATAAGGGGGAAGATTCTCTGTTCATGCATCGCCACGAGGTGCCAGTCGATTTCTTCCTGCCAGTAGGCCCTCCGGTATTCCATGCCGTACTTTTCGGTAAAACCCTCGATCTGCCCGTGGCCGAACATGGGGAGACCTGGCATGGTAGTCAGCAAAACGGCCGCCCCGAAATATTTCCCCTCCTTGCCGAACTGGTCTATGGCGGTCCGCTCGTCGGGGTTGCTCATGAAATTGACAAACCGCTTGAGGATCTCCGGATTGAACTCCAGAATGTTCTTGATGGTCTGCCTGTACTTGTCGTTCTCTTCCATCTTCAGCATGTTCATGAATGCGCTGTTGTATACCCGGTGCATGCCGAGGGTACGGACAAAATATCCTTCCATGAGCCAGAAGGCTTCTGCGAGAAGGAGCGTATCCGGAGCCTCGACCGCCATGCGGTCCACGACTTCTCGCCAGAACTCATGGGGAAACACTTCGTCGAACCGTTCCCGGCTCATCCCGTGTTCAGCACGGGAGGGAACTCCGCTGCCGTGTCCCGGTTGGGGAAACCAGAGTCGTTGGTAGTGTTTCTTTGCCAGAGTCATGGCGGCGTCGAAGCGGATTATGGGGAACTGGCGGGCTACGTGGATTATCGTGCGGATGACCGTCTCGCGTACTTCGGGGATTAGGTAATTGAGCTGGGCCGTGTCGTTCCACGGGGTACTGGTGCCGTCGTTGCCGTGGTAAATGTATCGTGTCCTGCCCGAGTGGTTGTCCACGTGCTTGAAGACTACCGCCGCATCGCGTTTGTCCCAGTAGCCGTCCTCGATGAACAGGCCGACTTCGGGGGAAAAGGAGAGATCGGGGCCGGTGAAGCTGTAAGCCGGGTAGGGGGGGTAATCCAGCTGGATGAACCAGTCGGGATGTTCCCGGGTCCACCGGGAAAAAATGCCGGTGTGATTTGGCACCATGTCGCTGGCAAGTTGTATGCCGCGCCGTCGTGCCCTTTCTTTGAAATCCTGCAGGGCCTGCTCCCCGCCGAGATCAGCCGCTATCGTGTAGTCGTAAAGCGAGTACGCCGAAGATACCGCTTCCGGATTGCCGCAAAGCTGCTTGATCTTTTGTGATGCCGGGGAACGCTCCCAGACCCCGATCAGCAATATTGCGTTGAAGCCCCAGCCCGCGAGCCTGTCCAGTTCCTCGTCCGGGATCTGGTCGAGTCTGGAGATATCCCGCCCGTAATGTTTAGAAAGCTGATCCATCCAGACGTAGACCATCTTCGCTATCATCACCACGTTGGACATCCAGTCGGCATCCGCCGAGAACCTCTCGTATTCCGGATATTCGTAGACTCCCCTCCCCAGGCGGCCGCCCCTGGGGAATTCAAGGACCTGGGGTTTGCCGGGGCCGCCCCACCACTCCCTTTCCTCTTCCTGAAGGACATCGATGCCGAGGACTATTTCCGAAAGCAGCTCGTAGGGCAGCAGTTCCGCCCAGTTGGTCCTGATATATTCCAGCTGTCCGGCCAGGGAAGAGGGAGAAAACCTCATCGGCAGACGCAAGAATTCCATCACGGGATGCTCGAACGGCTCGTACGGCGGTGCATTGCCCAGCGCCTTGTCGAGGGTTGTCGAAACCTTCCTGAAAGGGGTTGCCGCGGCGAGTTCGGCATCGTCGAACAACTCCCGGAATTGATCGAGGGCCGGATTTTCCAGTGACAGCCCGAGCAGGAGAAATTCCCCGATGATCATTTTCTTCCTTCGGTCCCCGGGGTCATCCGCTGAAATGTAATCCCTGGTCGTGCCCGTTCCTTCGATTACCTTCGAACCGGGAAAATGTTCCACGAACCCTTTCAGGGCTGAAGGCAGCTCTCCCGAATGATAGTCAAAACCCCCTTCATCAAGAATTCTGTCGACTATCTCCGGGGCTTTGTCCGCTGTGTACTGGACGAACAGATAGCGAAGAATCTTGGTCAGCAAGGCGTAGAGATTGACGTTCCCGGCCTTGACCGGTATGTGCCTCCTTGCCGGTTCCTGGTTGAGACGGTTAGCCACATGGCGGTAAAACAAAATGTATGGAATGCCCTCCTGAACACGCAGATGCTTTGCCATCGAGTCCAGGTCGAACTTTTCCCATGCGTATCGGGTGAGCTGGATCTCGTATGGAAAGTATTTTTCGGATTTGCCGGTTATTTTCATCTGTCTGAACCCGCCTTCTTTCTGCTCCGGCTAATGAATCCTGCCGGAGATCTTGGGATAATCGTATCTTGTTGAATTGCTATCAACCTTGAAGCTTACCTTACGCACCCGGTTCAGTCAATTGATAGATCTGAACCATGTTCAAGTGTTTTCAGGCATATAACTCGGCTGCCAAGGACACTGCATATGGAT
>DATEVI010000456.1:0-3719 GCA_035281865.1 Geobacteraceae bacterium
GCAATCTTCCGGGAACAGGCGGAGGCCGTCATTTCGGCCGGCGCGGAGGTCATCACCCTGGAAACGTTCCTGGACATCAAGGAGATAAGGGCCGCCATCATCGCCATACGGGAGATTTCCCCGACCATCCCGATCATCGCCATGCTCACCTTCGACGACAACGGCCGGAGCGTGCTCGGGACTCCACCGGAAGCGGCTGCCATAACCCTCGAAGCTGCGGGGGCAAATATTGTCGGCTCCAACTGTGGTCTCGGGGTTGACGGCATTTACGAAGTCCTCCGCGCGATGCGCAAGGTGACCTCTTTGCCGCTTATTTCCCAGGCAAATGCCGGTCTTCCGGTACTCATCGAAGGCAATACCGTCTTTCCGGGAACGCCGGCTGAAATGACCGCATACCACGACAAGATGATGGAACTCGGCGTCCGGGTGATAGGCGGATGCTGCGGCACAACTCCAGCCCATATCCGTGCCATCGGCGAGGCGCTGAACGGGATAAACCGGCCGTTCGAGACACCATGCCACGGCACGGGCGTAACCTTTCTCTCCAGCCGTACCGGATACCTTGCCATCGGAGGCGACAATCCCGCCGCCATCATCGGCGAGCGAATCAATCCCACCGGAAAAAAAACCTTTGCCGCCGAATTAAGGGAGGGAAAGATCTCCTACATACGCCGGGAAGCCATGGAGCAGGTCGCCGCCGGCGCCACGCTACTCGATGTGAACGTGGGACTTCCCGGGATCGATGAACCTGCCGCCATGGAACAGGCCGTTTTCTGCGTAACGGGAGCGACTCCGGTGCCGATCGTCCTGGATTCGTCAAGTCCGGAAGCTTTGGAGCGCGGCCTCAAGGCCGCCGACGGTAAGGTTCTCGTCAATTCGGTGTCGGGAGAGGATAAGAGCATTGCCAGGATTTTGCCGCTGGTGAAAAAATACGGCGCTGCCGTCCTCGGACTGACCCTCGACGAGAAGGGCATCCCGGCAACCGCCGAGGGGCGCGCCGCCGTAGCAGCGAAAATAATAGCGGCGGCCGGTGAAGCCGGTATTACAGTCGACAATGTCCTCATCGATTGCCTGACCCTCACCGTCAGCGCCGAACAGAAGCAGGCAATGGAGACACTGGCAGCCGTCCGCATGGTCAAGGAGCGGCTCGGAGCCAGAACCGTTCTCGGGGTCAGCAACATTTCATTCGGTCTTCCGCGCCGCCCGGTAATATCATCAACCTTCTTCGCCATGGCCTTGGCAGCCGGGCTCGACGCAGCCATCATCAACCCGAAGGAACAGGCAATGATGGATGCCTGGCGCTCGGCAATGGTCCTTTTCAACAGGGACCCCCATGCGGCACGCTACATCGAAGCGTACAAAGGAGAAGCAGTGCCTGTTTCCGCGGAAGCGCAGGTAACTACGGCCGCGCTTGACACGAAAGGTCTCCTGGCCAAGGCAGTAATCGATGGAGACCGGGAGAATGTCGCGTCACTGGTGGAAAAAGCCCTTCAGGAAGGGATGTCGCCTCTCCAGGTCAGCAATGAGGGTCTCCTTCCCGGACTGGAAGAAGTGGGACGCCGCTTTGAAAAAAACCAGGTTTTCCTTCCCCAAGTCATGCTGTCGGCGGAGACCATGCAGACAGCCTTCGGCCGCCTGAAGCAGGAAATGAAAGATGGAGCCTTCACGGCCAGGGGGAAAATTCTCATGGCCACCGTGGAGGGCGATATCCACGACATCGGCAAGAATATCGTATGCACCCTCCTGGAAAACCATGGCTTCGAGGTTATAGACCTGGGCAAGAATGTGCCGGCCGAGAAAATCGTGAGTCAGGCCATGGAAAACAATGTTGACGCCGTGGGACTTTCCGCGCTGATGACGACAACCATGTCCGAGATGGAAAACGTAATCGGCAAGCTGCGGGAAAATGGAATCAAAACCTTCACCATGGTCGGCGGAGCGGTCGTGACCCAGGAATATGCCGACAAGATTGGTGCGGATCTTTACGCCCGCGATGCCATGGAGGCAGTTTCAAGGATAAAGAAGCTGCTGGACAAGGAGTCATAAGACCCCGGAGGATCAAGCATTTTATCTCTTGCAACTATCCGTCGCGCGTGCTAATTTTTCCCTGCGGAAGATTCCGGCAGATGCCCATGAGAAGGAAAGGGAAATGGTTGTAGGCTTCAATCACAATATTCACTACAAAGGGGAAAGTTTCCATGTCCAGACAGAGGACGGTGGAACCCGCAACCCCTTCATCACGACACTTCTTTACCACGGCGGCAGCATCGTCGCCTCGAAAAAAACCGGTTATTCAGATATCATCAAGGTGGAAATGCTGGGAAAAGTGGTTGAGGAACTCATGCAGGAGCAGCATAAGGACATGCTGCGAAGGCTTAAGGCAGGCGAATTCGATGAGCGCGCCTTCCCCGGCCATTCATCCTCGGCCGACAGTCAGCAGCTTCCTGCGCAATCGCCATCCCCGACCGCCCCTGAACCGGGCCCTGAACTCAGGCAAAGCCTAGATGAAATCATCCTCGATTACCTCGCTTCTGACGTAAATACTTGAATAGCGAATCTGTTCATTCCGCGGAGGCACATTCGGATACGGCCGCGATACTCCGCAAGGTCGGCGGGAGCAGAGCATGCCGTGCTCCTGCAATGCCCAGAACGGGCAAATAAACCGGCGGCATTTCGATGCATTTTTAGTCGGCAGGAAAGGAAGAGTTTTGCAAACGGAAAAGATCACCAATCTGGAAGAAATAGCCCGGAATCTCCGGGTATCCATCGTCAGGACGCTGCACAAGTCACAGTCGGGGCATACCGGCGGCTCGCTGTCCGCCATAGACATGATAACGGCCCTCTATTTCCACAAGATGCGGCACAACGCCGAAGATCCCCGTTGGGAAGGGCGTGACCGGTTTGTCCTCAGCAAGGGACACGCCGCCCCGGCCCAATACGTAGCACTTGCCAAAGCGGGATATTTCCCGGAAGAAGACCTCATGATGTTGAGACGCCTCGGCAGTCATCTGCAAGGGCATCCAGACAGCAAGGTCACTCCCGGCGTCGAGGTATGTACGGGTTCTTTGGGGCAGGGACTTTCAATGGCCAACGGTATGGCGCTCGGACTCAGGCTCGACAACAGCAACTCCAGGGTATATGTCATGCTGGGTGACGGCGAACTCCAGGAAGGACAGGTGTGGGAAGCTGCCATGGCTGCTGCCCATTACAGACTAGACAATCTCTGCGCCATGGTCGATGTGAACGGCCTGCAGATAGACGGTGAAGTCGCCAAGGTAATGAATGTCGCACCCGTAGCTGAAAAGTTCAGGGCCTTCGGCTGGCATGCTATCGAAATCGACGGCCACGACATGGCCTCCATACTCGATGCCCTCGACAAGGCGGAAGCAGTCAAAGGGATACCGACAGTCATTGTCGGGGCCACGGTAAAGGGGAAAGGCGTTTCCATATTCGAGCACAAGGCATCTTATCACGGCGTCGCGCCGAACGATGAGGAACTGAGTACGGCCCTTGTCTGCCTGGGATGCTTCGATGATTGAAATCTGACACTTAGTACACGATTTCATAAATACGGTGTCATCTCGACCAGAGGGAGAGATCTTAGAAAACTCGCTTCCAGCTTAAGATTTCTCGCTCCGCTCGAAATGACAGATTCGACACCATAATTAAGAAATCCACTACTTAGCACTTGATACACGGAAGGCTGAACATAACAATAT
>DATEVI010000457.1:0-4254 GCA_035281865.1 Geobacteraceae bacterium
GGGGCGATTTCCGTCGAAAGAACAGGAGGAGGTCCGGGGACCTGCCCGGCATCTTCGGCAGCGGGTTTCCCCTGCTCCGCCGCACCGGCGGCGTTAGGCAATTGCGCAGGCTTTTCACCCTCGCCGGACACTGCCGCCTCCTTGAAGACGGCCAGCATGTCCGCCACGTTTACCCGATACATGAGATTGCCGCAATGGCCGCCATGGGGGTAGATCCTGGCGCGGGAGCCGAACACATTGCCCAGGTAGTCGACCTCTCCCGGGGCCAGCGTCACGTCGTCGGCGTTGTGAAAGAGAAAGACGGAGGGGGAACTGCGCAGAAACTGCTCGATACTTTTGAGGCTAAGCTGGTCGATAAACTCTTGCTCGGTCATCCCCGGTGTCTGTTCCGTGAAGTAGGGGAGGAAGATATCACGGAAATAATCCATAAACGTGTCCAGATCCGCGACATTGAAATACTGGGTCAGGGAGTCGGTGGTGGAGAGTTGGAGGTTTTTCGGCTTGATATAACCGGCATTGGTAAAGACATCGGTGGTGAACACCATATTGGCCATGGAGAGCCGGAATGAAAGCCCGATCAGCGCCGCCAGATTTTCGTCTTTCGGCTGTCTCCCCCTGTAAATAAAATCGCCGGTGAAGTCGACAGGTTCGCTCACCTGATAGATGGACGCAAAGGCCTTGAACGCCTCGTCGAAAAATTGCTGGAATTTCTCCTCGCCTCCGGGGATCTTCTTGATCATTTCGTCGAGGATGCGCATGGAACTGTAAAGACTGACCGGCGGATTGATGAGGAGCACTTTGTCGAATTTGAACAGACCGTGCTCTTGGTCCAGGTCGGCCAGAAATGCGACGTGGACGGCTCCCAGACTGTAGCCGGCGAGATGGAATCCGCTGATCGCCACATCCTTTCGGATGTCATGGACGATCAACTCCATCACCCGATAGAGGTCCTGGGCATCTTCCCGCGGGTGCCCGGGGATGCCGCTTTTCGAAGCAGCCGGGATAAAATTGGGGTGGGTCGGGGACGGCAGGCTGACCACGTGGAATCCCGCCTGGAAAAACACTTTTTGCAGGAATTCAATCCTCTGGTCGTTGTACCCGGCCCCCATCCCGGGAATAAGAAAAATGAGCGGCGCCTCCTTGCTCTGGACGGCAATGGAATAGCGCAGCTTTTTGCCGTACCAGAGAATGTCGGGAATCGGCCGGTCTTCGTACACGGTCAACTCACGCTCACTTACGGCGATTCTGTCCGGTACCTCGGCCCGCAACTCCTTTGGCGTGCCGATTACGGTCGCGACATACGGGTCGGTATAGGGATATTCGTAAGATTGTTCCGCTGCAATTGCCTGTGGGGTCAGGGCGACCCACTGGAGAATCAGCGCTGCCAGCACGGCCGCAAGCAAGACGGGGAGGCGAACTTTCACAACTCCTTTCGTTCCATGGCGGTCGTACACATGAAGAACGGAGCTTTTTCGCGCCTCGTCCTCCCGTGAATGGAATTCAGTAAAAATCATAGGACGCCCTCCTGCCGCTGATATTCATGTCCGTCAACTGCCCGCGGCCTCGGAAGTTCCCTTGGCACGGCGGAACAGATTTCCGACGAAATCGCCGAAACGGCTCGTAATCCCTCTTGGCGCGGTCCTGATTACCAGCACGGGAAGTTCGGTGCGATTCACTATCTCGCGAGCGATGTCGCCCATCAGGTACCGGCGCAGTTGGTCTTCGTCCGGCGAGAAACCGGACACCACCAGATCGTACTCGGTTCGTTCCAGTTCTTTCAACAACTCCGGTATCACCAGTCCGTGGTGCAGCCGAAACTCGCCGAATACACCGAACTCCTCCAGCAACTCTTTCTGATGGCGCAGCGTTCGGCCAAGCCTCGATTTCGATGCCAGTACACGTTCGGCGTCCTCCTCCAGCCGGACCAAATCCGCATACATAGCCGGCAGTTCCTGCATGACGTGAAACAGGTCCACGACCGCGTTGACACGCTGGGCGATCTCGCCGGCGAACTCCACGGATTTGTTGGCCTGCGACCCGCCGCTGGTGCACACCAGGATGCGTCGCAGGGCGCCGTGATCGCCAATGACCACCAGCACCGGCGGCTCGACGGACTCGATGATTTTATAGGCTCGCGCGGACATCCACAAAGGATCGGCCGAGCTCCACAAAGGGTGGCGGGTGGTCTTGCGCACGGCGCCGATCACCACCAGGTCATAGTTGCCTTCCCTGGTGCGTTTGACGATTTCGGGCACGGGACGGCCCGCTTTGGTGATCAGTTCGGCGTCGAGGTTGTGTTCTTTGAGGATCTCCTGGGCGCGCCGCAGGGCTTCAAGAAGTGAATCCTCATCGCCCTCCTTTTCAGCTATGCCCAGGATCGAGGATTCGGCCTGGTAACCGGCGGCGATCAGCGCTCCGAAGCGCACCGCGGTTTCCGCCTGGCTCGAACCGTCGCTGCAAAACAGTATCTTCATTGTCTCGCCATTCCCTTGGAGCCTGTCAGAGTCCTAGTGCCTTCCAGGCCCTTATCAAAAATGATGTCCCGTCACTAAACTGTAAATCACCAACCCCGCGCCGATTAGCGGCAGAGGGGCAAACGCCAGGCGGATCCACGTACCGTGGAAATATTCGGTCAAGGTGGCGCCGATCTGGGCGCCGATGGCCGCGCCGGTGTGCATGACCAGCGCTACCATTATGTCCACGTTGCCTTTGACCGCATGGGTGAGAGTTCCGTAGCCGGCGGAGATGATGATTTCAAATAAATCCGTCCCGATCGCGACATGCGTGGGCACGCCCAACAGATACACCATCGACGGCATCCGAATGTACCCCGCGCCGCCACCGAGAAATCCGCTGAATACCCCGCCTACAAACGCCACGGCCAGTATCGTCCACAATGAGATCCGCTCGATGCCTGAGTTTGGCAGGCTGATTATCGGCGGCAGATGAAAACGTTGGTGAATCCGTTTCGGAACGTGCGCCAGGACCGACTCATCTTTCTTCAGTTCCATGCTTGCGTCTGCGGCAACGGACTTCCCGGCGCCGCGTTTTTTCTGGACCTTCAGCGTCTGCCAACTCTCCCAGGAAATGAACGCCGAGATCGAGACGAGCACCAGGATGAAGCCCATGCCCACTACTACATCCACATTAGCTTGGTGCTTAAGGTATTGTATTCCTTGCGCACCGGTTTCAACTCCGGCGATGGTGCCGCTGGCCATGATCAGCCCCAGCTTGATGTCCACATTGCCGAGAGCCCGGTGTTTCTTGGCCGCTACGACGGATTTGCCGACGATGTGCGTCAAATCGGTGCCGACCACGAAATTCATCGGCATGCCAAGCGCAAAAAGCGCCGGCCCTGCCAGGAAGCTTCCCCCGACTCCGAAGAAACCGCCCAGAATACCGACGACAAAACCGATGAGCGCCAGGTAAACGGGATCGATATGGGTTCCGGAGATCAGAAAGTCCATGGGCCGGTTCTCACCTCTCTTTGCGTTGAATCAATTTCAATAGTGCAGGGGTCAGGATTTCCAGCAAAACGCCCTGCACTAGGATTAAGGCGAGCGCAAGAAATGCATAAAGGGCTTTGTTCTCATCAAAAACCCGTTTCACCCAGTCGCCCAGGAAGTGCAAAACCAGGAAGAAGTATGCAGTCACGAAGCCGGCATACACCACCAGTTCCGTCAGGTAGGATCCAAGCGACGCGATCTTTCGTGAAAGGTTTTTCACAAGATATCCCCGAACTTATTCAGAGTGCAACGCGACCGAAAAAGCGGCAGGTTCCCGACGGCAAAGTTTGCTTCGTGACAGTATCTGAGACCCTGCTGTTTCCTAATTCTATCAGATAGGATCAGGAATACCATTATGTGGATAGAACTCCTGGGCACCCCGCAACGTTGATCTGGGCAGCATGTCAACGGTTCCCGGACCGGGAGGCCTCTTTTTCAAAACCGGGAAGAATCGCCTTGAAAAATGCGTTTTTGACAAGCCCGACAATGATTTGCCAGGTGTTCGTCCGGTGAACGAATGTTGCGGATATTGCTCGATCTCAGTTCAGTGTGACTTAATCGGAGGGGGCTTTTCGGGTCCTGATCGATGTTAGATTCTGCCGGTTCCGACAACCCGTCATTTCCGTTTTATGATTTCAGGCGGAATTTTTTCCTCGGGCGGCTGTATCACTTTGCCGCACCGCTGGCAACAATCCCGGCAGCCGTCGGTTGCTGGAGGCTTTTCTTCTCCAGGTTTTACGGGTTTCTT
>DATEVI010000458.1:0-3378 GCA_035281865.1 Geobacteraceae bacterium
CATGCCGCGGGGCCCGGCCATCTTCGAGACCATCGGTCCCTGGGAGGATTATGCGACCCCCTCCCGCGACATGCGACTGCTGATAGCATTGAGGGTACTCGCCGACCTGCCCGAGCGCATTCGCCGCCATCCTGAACTCTATCTGCTGCGGGGCGAAAGCGCGGCCGCGGCAGCCGCGCGCATCGAAAAGCTCCATGCCCGGCGTTCACGTGAGCGTTTCGTCACCTACACCCGTAGCGACGGCACCCCCTGGCGGCTTAGCCTGGACGATATCTACGCCCGCCGGCCGGGGTTGGAGATCGCCTACAATCCCAACGACTGTGTGGAGCGGCGCTGGGGTGCGGCTCCCGGCACGCCGGACTTCGGCACCTGCCGCCGCCGCCCCCCCACCGAGCAGCGGGGACGGATGGAGAAGCACCGACCCTGGTTCCGCGAGGCACGTCGGCCGCCGCGCTAGATTCCATATGAACGTTCGGCACCATCACGCCTTCATAGTATAGGTAAGGGAGATTACTTTCAGGGACAATGGGCGGGGTTGTAAGAAGGGGGCACGCGAGACGGCACGGGTATTACAGCATCTTCCTGAGAAACTGCCCCGTATAGGAACGTGTCACCCCGGCCACTTCCTCCGGGGTGCCGGTGGCGATCACCTCGCCGCCGCGATGTCCCCCTTCGGGGCCGAGGTCTACGATGTAGTCGGCTGTCTTGATCACGTCCAGGTTGTGTTCGATGATGACGATAGTGTTGCCCGCTTCGACGAGACTGTCGAGAACTTCCAGGAGCATGTGGATATCGGCGAAATGGAGGCCGGTGGTCGGTTCGTCGAGGATGTAGATGGTCCTGCCGGTGGCGCGTTTGGACAGCTCCTTGGCCAGCTTCACGCGCTGGGCTTCGCCGCCGGAGAGAGTGGTGGCCGACTGGCCGAGCCTGATGTAGCCGAGGCCCACTTCCTCCAGGGTCTTCAGCTTCGCCTTGATGCGCGGGATATTCTCCATGTACTGCACCGCCTGGGAGACGGTCATGTCCAGGACGTCGGCGATGGATTTGCCCTTGTAGTGAACTTCAAGGGTTTCGCGGTTGTACCTGGCACCCTTGCACACCTCGCACTGCACATAGACGTCGGGGAGGAAATGCATTTCGATCTTGATGATTCCGTCGCCGGAACAGGCCTCGCACCGCCCCCCCTTGACGTTGAACGAGTAACGGCCCGGCTTGTAGCCGCGCACCTTTGATTCCGGCAACTGGGCGAAGAGGTCGCGGATTTCCGTGAATACGCCGGTGTAGGTGGCCGGATTGGAGCGGGGCGTGCGACCGATGGGAGACTGGTCGATATTGATGACCTTGTCCAGCACATCGAGCCCGGTGATTTCCCGGTAGGCGCCGGACTTCTCCCTGCTCCGGTAGAGTCTCTGGCAGAGCGCCTTGTAGAGGGTATCGATTATCAGGGTCGATTTTCCCGAACCGGAAACACCGGTCACGCAGGTCATCACACCGAGCGGAATATCCACCTCGATCCCTTTCAAATTGTTTTCGGTGGCGCCGGCAATCTTCAGGAACCTCTCGGGAGTCCGCCGCTTTTTCGGCACGGGAATGGAGAGTGCACCGGACAGGTACTTGCCGGTCAGGGAATCGGGATTCTTCATCACCTCGGCGGGTGTTCCTTGCGCCACCACCTCGCCTCCGTGCACGCCCGCTCCCGGTCCCATGTCGATGACATGGTCCGCCTCCAGGATGGTCTCCTCGTCATGTTCCACCACCAGGACCGTGTTGCCTAGGTCGCGCAGATGCTTGAGGGTCTGCAGCAGCCTGGCGTTGTCCCTCTGGTGAAGGCCGATGGACGGCTCGTCGAGGATATAGAGCACCCCCACCAGGCTGGAGCCGATCTGGGTGGCGAGCCTGATGCGCTGCCCTTCGCCGCCGGACAGGGTCCCCGAGGAGCGGTCCAGGGAGAGGTAATCCAGGCCGACGTTGACCAGAAAGTCGAGCCTTTCCCTGATCTCCTTGAGAATGCGGCGGGCGATCTCTTCATCCTTTTGCGACAGGGAAAGACCGGCGAAGAATTTCAGGGCGTCGCTGATGGAAAGGGCCGTGATGTCGCAGATATTGCGACCGGCGATCCTGACGAAAAGCGCCTCCTTCTTTAACCGGGCGCCTTGACAGGTGGGGCAGGGCATGACGTTCATATACTTTTCCAGCTCCTCGCGCACCTGCTCCGATTCGGTCTCCCGGAAGCGCCGCTCCAGGTTGTTCAGCACCCCCTCGAATTCCTTGTAGTAGAAATGCTTGCGGCCGGCGTCCTCTTCCCACCAGAATTCGACCTTCTCCTTGCCGGAACCGTTCAGGATGATATTGCGGGCAGCGGGCGACAATTTCCTGAACGGCGTCCGTATATCGAAATCATAGGCCTTGGCAAGGGCTTCCAGGGTCTGGTGGAACCAGCCGGAAAGCCGCTTTTCCCACGGCGCGATGGCCCCTTCCCGCAGTGACAGGTCAGCGTTGGGAACAACCAGGTCCGGGTCGAAATACATGCGCGTGCCGAGTCCGGTGCAGTCCGGACAGGCGCCGTAAGGGTTGTTGAAGGAGAACATGCGCGGTGTCATTTCGGGATAGGAGATACCGCAGTCGATGCAGGCCAGGGCTTCGGAAAAAAGGAGGGTCTCGTCATCCACGATTGCGATTTTGACGATACCTTCCGCGTGGTGAAGGGCTACCTCCAGGGAATCCGCCAGGCGGCGCTGAATGCCTTCCTTGACGATCAGCCGGTCAACGACGATGTCGATATCGTGTTTTTTCTTCTTGTCGAGGGTGATTTCTTCGGCCAGGTCATGGGGCTCGCCATCGATAACGACCCTGACGAAACCGTCCTTGCGTAGCTGCGCCAGCTCCTTGCGGTACTCACCCTTGCGGCCGCGCACCATGGGGGAAAGGAGGTTGAACTTGGTTCCCTCCGGCAGGGCCATTATCTGGTCGACCATCTGGGTCACGGTCTGGGATGTTATCTCTTCGCCGCAGTTGTAGCAGTGCGGCTTGCCGATCCGCGCGAAGAGGAGGCGCAGGTAATCGTAGATCTCTGTGACCGTTCCCACCGTGGAGCGCGGATTTTTGCTGGTCGTCTTCTGCTCGATGGAGATGGCGGGAGAGAGCCCCTCTATGGACTCCACGTCCGGTTTTTCCATCTGCTCGAGAAACTGCCGGGCGTAGGCCGAAAGCGACTCCACGTACCGCCGCTGCCCCTCCGCATAGATGGTGTCGAAGGCCAGGGTCGAATTTCCCGAGCCCGATATTCCGGTAATAACCACCAGCCTGTCGCGGGGAATCTCCACGTCGATACACTTGAGATTGTGTTCGCAGGCCCCTTTTATAATAATCTTGTCGCTT
>DATEVI010000459.1:0-3179 GCA_035281865.1 Geobacteraceae bacterium
TGAGATGAAGGCCCAGCCAGACGATCCAGGCGAGAAAACCGGAGAAGCTGACTCCGAAGGCATTGGCTACCGCCGTGCTGCGGCCGATGGTGGCCATGGATCCCTTGTCACGATACCTGAAGGGTGGGGCCGTCTCCCCCCGCATCCGGCGCAGGATAGTTTTCCCTACGTACTCGCCCTGCTGCATGGCTACGGGAGCAACCATCGGCAACGGTTTGCCCTCCTGCTGAAAAAACGCCATGTCACCAATGACAAAGACCTCGGGATGTGCGGCTATGCTCAGATCCGGTTGCACGGGAATGCGGCCGTTCGCCGCTTTCGGCAGCTCAAGCGAAGCTGCCAGCGGCGCAGCCTGAACCCCGGCGGACCAGACAATGGTATGGGCGGGAAGAGACGATCCGTCGGCAAGCAGCACCTGCTCCGGATCAGCGCCGCGCACCTGCGTGTTCAGGAGCACTTCAATCCCCATCCGCTCCAGTTGCCGCAGCGCATAACGCCGGAGTTTTTCAGGAAGGACCGGCAACAGAGTATCTCGCGCTTCAATGAGGACAATTCTTGTTTCCGCGACGCTGAGGGAAGGATAATCCCTTGTAAGCTCGTCGCGGATCAGTTCGTGCAACGCTCCGGCGAACTCAACCCCGGTGGGTCCCCCGCCAACGATGACAAAGCTGAGAATGGCTCGTCGCTTTTCCGGGTCGGATTCTTGCGTAGCCCGTTCGAAGATATCGAGAATGTGATTCCTCAGGCGCACCGCGTGGGAAAGCTGCTTCATTTCGTGGGCATGCTGCTCGATACTGTTCATGCCGAAAAAATGGGTAGCGCTTCCGGCAGCCACGACAAGATAGTCATACTCGACACTCCCATCAGCAAGCTGTACCCGGCGCGCGTTCAGATCCACCCCGGTAACCTCCGCGAGCCGGAAGTCTACCCCTTTCCAGCCGCGGATGGCGGCTCTGATCGGATAGGCAATGGATTCCTGCTCCAGGGAAGCAGTCGCCACTTGATAGAGAAGCGGCTGGAACAAATGATAGTTACGGCGGTCGATGACGAGCACATCGACCCCCTTGCCGGCAAGGGCACGAGCCGTGCGAAGTCCGCCGAAACCCATACCGATAATTACTGCCCTCTTCATGGTTTCCCCCGTATTCAAATCTTCAATCATACTTATCGTAGAAAAAAGGATAAACTTTAAGGTGATTACAGACAATATTCAACCCTAAATCCCGGTGCATTTCAACGCAATTTGGGACGAGGGGGCAAAAGGTTCCTGACAGTGTATGGAACGACCACATGAAAATATCGATGAGAAATAGAAATAATGGAATCGGCCGACGGCGATTGTTGTGCTTTTTACTTTCAATTTTCGCTACCACGACCATATTGGCGGCATACTCCGCTGCCGACGTTGCGGAATCCGACTCTGCGGCATCAGGCAGCGGATACTACATCGAGATCAGTATCAGCCGCACCACACTGACGCTTTATAAAAAGACCGGCGATGGCGGCTTGGCTTCCCTTCGGAAATACCCGGTAGGGAGCGCCGTCCGGGGCCTCGACGTCTATCCGACCGGACTTGGCCGGGTAACCGGCATTTACTTCGATCCCTGGTGGTATCCGACCCCCTACTCGCGACAGGTCTTCCGTGAACGGGGCATAGATCTCCCACGGGCCGTCCCCCCCGGCCACCCGCTCAACTATATGGGAAAGTTCAAGATCGCCCTCTCCCACAGGACGAGGAAGGGAGCCATATACCGCATCCACGGCACCAACAATCCGCACCGGGTGGGCAGGCGGGTTACGGGCGGTTGCTTCGCCATGCATAACGATCAAGGGCTGGATCTGGCACGGATCATATCCGTCGGAACCGAGGTGAACATCCTTCCATGATGACATCTCAACAATCTGCGTCCGGCGCTGCCCTCGGCACTTAACAAATTCTCCCGTGAGGCCCGGCAATCGGGCAATAGCACGGGCGGACGCCCTGCCGCTTAACCGCCCCCGGTTTGACTTGTATACAAAAAGTGTCTATACTGCCATTTCGAGATGCGAGATTTTATTCGATGTCAGATTCAAGATGAAACAGAACCAGCGATAGGCCGACAAGCGTAGCGCCCGAATATCAAGATGTATGTAACGAGAAATTGTGCTTTCCTTCCCGCGATGCCGGGATCGCCCTCCGCGTTATCCAGCTCCCTTTTCCATTTGGCAGTCGAAATCCCCATACCGTAATGCGTTTAGCTGATCAGACTCGGAAAATGGTTTTTCTTTGATCGTGGAGATGGTTGTTCAAGGAGTATTTATGATAAAGAAGAAATTCAACAATGTCGCGGTTTTTATCGAGTTCGTCGCCAGTTCAGGGCTCGCCGTTTTTTTTCATTGGGTTCTGCATTACGAAGAGGTCGGCTTCATAATCTTCGGCATCGGAATCCTCCTGTCGCTGGCCACATACCTCCTTCGGGAGGAAATGGAAAAGACGCGCGAAGAACTGATACGGCAATATCACAACGCGCACGAGATTACCTATGCCCTTGCCTGCGTATCGGATCCGGAATGCCTGGCCAAGGCCCATGAACTGATGACCGGAGCAAAGAGGACCATTCAGGTGCTGCAGCAGGGATACGTCCCTCTGGAAGAGACGGAGTTCTACCTGGAAGCGGCCAAGGGTGTCGAAAATGCCTCCGGCCAAATAAAGTGCGTGGACCCCATATCGAGCGGATGGGAACGCGCCTCACTCTTCAACTTCTATCAGTCCAATCTGCACGCCATGGAGCGGGGCATCCAGATCACCCGCATTTTCGTAATCAATCGCGACGCGCTGACGAAGCCGTACATCCGGGACATCATTCTGCCGCAGGTGCGGGACGGTATCATCTGCCGGATCGCATACCGGAACGAGCTCCCCCTGGCCAGCGATGTCAGCCTTCGCGATACCAACGGTTCCTTCGATTTCGCCATTTATGATGACCGGGTCGTTACCGAGGTCTTCGGCCAGAGCGGGAAGTATTTCGGCAGGAAAACGACTCAGCCGGCCGAGGTAGCCAAATTCCTTCATTTCTATGATCTCATCGCGCACAGCTCCCATGTCGTTTCCATGCAGGACGAAAAAATGGTTGTGGCTGGGGAAGTGCTTGAGGGGTCCCGTTTTTCCGATTAATAAGACATCGAAATTACCCGCGAAA
>DATEVI010000460.1:0-2013 GCA_035281865.1 Geobacteraceae bacterium
CTTCTTCCGCTTGAGAAGAAGCACAATGAATCCCCCGAGAGCCGACAGCAGCACAATCAGGGTTATCTTGCCGACGAATGACATTGCCAGGATTCTGTAGAATAGGCCGGTTTTCGCGGCAATGCCTCCCGCTACCAGTGCGGCGATGCCGTATGGGGCAACCTTGTCGGCATTCCTGTCAAAGTCCTCGTAACGGTGGCCGGGATTGAACGCTGTCAGGGCAAGCACTTCGGGCATCCTCTTCTCGATATCGGCAAGCTGGCCCATTCCGGCCACGGCGTTCAGCATGAGGACACCCTTCCGGCCGAGGATACGTATGTTGTAATTCAGGGTATGTTCGCCGGACCCGCCGAAGGATAGCTCTTTGGCCCAGTACAGCTTGTGGGTTTCCTTGTCATAACGTGGCGTTACCGCCCAGCCGATCAAATCGATCCGTTCATGGCCGGACTCGCTTCGCTCCTTGTTGACCTCTGCCATGCCTTTTTTCATTTCATTGAGCAGATTGTCGAAATCTATACTGTCGGCATCCTTGTCGGAGACATGACCATCTTCCTCGTAGGTGATGACCACTCCCCAGCCGTCCTTTGCTATCGGGCTCGCACCCGCGGGAACCAGCATGCCGAGAGTGCGTTTATCCTTCGGATTTCCCCATGCGTTCACCAGTACCTTCTGCGTGTCTTCCGGGCCAAGGTAACGAAAGTTCTCCGGCACGCGAAGCTTTGCAACACCGTTGGTCAATATTATCTCTCCTTTTTGGAAATTGAGAGAATCTCTGAATTCCGGGGCGGGCACCTTTCCCGTGTAGGGAACGTCCCCCCAAGCGGTTGTGGCAACGAACACAAAGCCGTACATCAGTATGAGCATGGATTTCCAAAACATCGATCTCTCCTGAAAGTCGAACCGGATGCGGCAGGATTGGCGTATTTAATTAAAAATACTCGCTTTTCGTGCACATGTCCAGAGCCGACAAGGGAATTCAGTCAAATTTGTTGAGTTATTCCCGGTAGTCTTCGCGGAATCCCCACCGGCAGTCCTTGAGGATGGGCTGTAATTAATCGAGATGTGTTTGCAAATCAAGTACTTAATTAGTTCCTGTCCGTAAAGCGTCTGCCGGGAGTTGGGGGAGGTGATGCCCGAGGTCATCGCCAAATTTGATAAAGCTTGGGGCGTCAAGCTCTCCAACAAACCGGGTCTGACCGTTACCGAGATCGTCGGCAAGGTGGGCAAGGGGGAGATCAAGGTCCTCTATATCATGGGCGAAAATCCCACGAAGGTCTGCGCAGTCAGCATCGAGCCGTTTGACAGGGTATCCGATTACGTTTAGACAGGAGTGAATCGGGCCTGCGGGGTAGGCGCACAGGCCATGGCATGTCAAAAAGAACAACTCCGCCCCCTCGGGCATTTTATTGTACTTATTGATAAAATAAATGAGCGAGCGTGTTATCATCTAAAATATCAATTAGACAGCAAAGATAGTATTTGGTAGCTTTTCAGTTTGAGATATTGAATTCAGTAAAACACGCGACCAGTTTTTTTATGGCGCTTTTAATGGAGTAACCATGCGTTTCGATCTCCACGTTCACACTTCAATCTCTCCTTGCAGCAACCTCCAAATCCACGACATCCTGGGCCATGCCAAGGCTCGGGGATTGGACGGTGTCTGCATTACGGACCACAATACCATGGAGATCAGGCGGAATCTGAAGGAAGGGTTGCAGGAAGACGGCCTTTGTGTTCTTTTCGGCATGGAATACGGCACGCCCGACGGTGATTTCCTGCTATTCGGCCCTTTCGAAGACCTCCCGTCCGGTCTTCCCACTCCCCAACTGCTGAAGTTTGTCGAACAAAGCGGCGGCGCCGCCGTGGCCGCGCATCCATTCAGGAGCGGCCGGTCGGTACGGGAGGAAATTGTCAGGGAGGGACTCTGCCGCATCGTCGAAAGTATCAACGGTCGCAATGCGGAAAGGGAGAATGCGAGCGTTGGCATCTGGAACCGGAGGGTCATGTTGAACG
>DATEVI010000461.1:0-2011 GCA_035281865.1 Geobacteraceae bacterium
AGCTTGCCAAGTCCACGGCCACAGCCACCCTTTATGCCGATTCAGGTCAGACGTTCCCGGCAAAGCTGCGTGAATTGTCCGCAATGGCCGACCCTCTAACCCGAACCTATCAGGCGCGCTTCAGTCTGGGTGGTGTCGGGGAAAATGCTCCTCTCGGTGCAACAGTGACGGTTCATCTGTATGGAAATAACGCTGATGGCGCGGTGCAGCAGTACGAAATTCCCGTCGGTGCGCTGTACGACGGCGGCACCGGCACAAGTGTCTGGGTCATAAATCCAAATACCTCAACCTTATCGCGGCGACCGGTCGAGGTTGCGAAGCTCGGCAGCGAGACCGCGCTGGTGAGCAAAGGTCTCAGGCCGGGAGAAAGAATTCTCGCGCTGGGTGCTCACCTCGTCAAGGAAGGGGAAAGAGTAAAGATCCTCTCCGGTCCGGCGAAGGAGAAAAAATCATGAGCCGCTTCAATCTTTCCGCTTTCGCGGTCCGGGAACGCGCCATCACACTGTTCATGATTATTGTGATTATGGTGGCCGGGGGATATGCCTTCCTGCATCTGGGACGGGCAGAGGATCCCAAATTCACCGTCAAGACCATGACGGTAACAGCCATATGGCCGGGAGCCACCGCAAAGGAAATGCAGGAGCAGGTGGGCGACCGGCTGGAAAAACGTCTTCAGGAACTTGAATTTTATGACCGGGTAGAAACCTCCGCATACCCCGGAATGCTCCTGATGAAGCTCCAACTGAAAGACTCCACGCCTCCCGAAGATGTGCCGGACGAATTCTACCAGACACGAAAAAAGCTGGGGGATGAAAAAATTCATCTGCCGCAAGGTGTGATCGGTCCGATTCTGAATGACGAATTTTCCGATGTGTATTTCGCCATGTATTCACTGGAATCAAAAGGCCTTCCCCACCGCCAGCTGGTGCTGGAGGCGGAAGCGCTTCGGCAGCGCCTTTCTCGGATAGGCGGCGTGGAGAAGGTCACCATTCTCGGCGAGCAGGATCCCAAAATCTATGTGGAGATTTCCTACAAACGCCTGGCAACTCTTGGGGTTAAAGCGACCGATCTGTTTCGTGCCCTGGAAACCCAAAACGACATGACCCCTTCGGGGTTTGTGGATACGGCCGGACCGCGGGTCTATCTGCGGCTTGACGGAGCCATTAACGGAGTGGAAGCGGTCAAGGCGATTCCCGTGGCAAGCGGAGGGAAATTACTGAAAATCGGTGATGTCGCCGAGGTCACCCGCGGCTACGAAGATCCGGCAACAAAACAGATACGTCACCAGGGAGAGCCTTCGATCATCCTGGCTCTGGTGATGAAAAAAGGCTTCAACGGCCTGACATTGGGCAAGCTGCTGAAAGCCGAAGAGACGGCGATTCACAAAGAATTACCCGTCGGTCTTGTTCTGTCCAAGGTATCGGATCAGTCCCAGGTCATCTCCGAGGCGATTAACGAATTCATGATCAAATTTCTGGCTGCGCTTGCCGTTGTCATAGTGGTGAGTCTTGTAACGCTGGGGTTCCGTGTCGGGATCGTCGTAGCTGCAGCGGTGCCTCTTACCCTTGCCGCCGTGTTCGTCATCATGCTCCTTACCGGAAGGGATTTCGACCGGGTCACGCTGGGTGCGCTGATCCTTTCCCTGGGGCTGCTGGTGGATGATGCGATCATCGCCATCGAGATGATGGTGGTCAAAATGGAAGAGGGATTGGATCGGATCCAGGCAGCCACTTTTGCCTGGACATCCACGGCCAGCCCCATGCTTTTCGGCACCTTGGTTACCATCGCCGGCTTCCTGCCGGTTGGTTTTGCCAAATCGACGGCAGGTGAATACGCGGGCAACATATTCTGGGTGGTGGCATTCGCATTGATCACCTCGTGGTTTGTCGCCGTGCTCTTTACCCCTTACTTGGGCGTCAAGCTCCTGCCTGACATCAAACCGGTCTCCGGAGGGCATGATGCTATTTATGCGACTCCAAACTATCAGCGCTTTCGCAGTATCGTACGGAGA
>DATEVI010000462.1:0-4289 GCA_035281865.1 Geobacteraceae bacterium
GCAATATATCTTAATCCCTTCAGTCGGTAAGAAGGGAACTGGCTATGAGCCGTTTGCATACGGGAAAGATTTGAATTCCAGGGAAGTAGAAATCTCCGATGACATGTTCATCATAGGAAAGGAAACCGCCGAGGAATTCAAGAAAAAAGTGCGTACTGCGACTCCCGAACAACCTGCGCCAGATATTAAAACAGGCACCAAATTAGACTTGCCTATACCTAAAGAGCCGGGACAAATTAAAGAGGAACCGGAGGCGAAAGCACCCGAAGCGCAAATCACGACAAGATTAAGCTGGTCAGGTGAAATTCCCCCACAGAAATGGATGAACTTCTATACGAAGGTCCTTTCTAAATACGCCGTTGGCAATGAGATGAAGATAACCTTGAACGTCGAAATCAGGCAAGACGGCGGCATATCATCGCAAAAGATTGAAGAAACAAAGACGGCCTTGCGGGAATTAGGGATGGGGGATGAGGTGAAGGTGGAGTGATGGATCTACTCCCTGTGGTTAAACAATCAACACGCTGTACTAAAAAATGATGGTCAGCAATGGTCAGAAAGGACAGCCATGAGCGTTAACCAAATCGGATATGAGGTTGATTTCTTGCCTGTTGGTGAGGGTGAAAAAAGCGGTGATGCGATCGGCTTTAGATTTGGCAATTTATTGGCCGACCCGCCACAGCAAACAGTCTTTGTGATTGATGGCGGGTTCAAAAGTTCAGGGCAAGCGCTTGTCAACCACATTCGGCAGTACTATAAAACCAACCATGTCGAAGTTGTTGTAGCAACTCACCCTGATAACGATCACGCTTCTGGCCTTGAAATTGTTCTGAATGAAATGGACGTTGATTATTTGATGATGCATAAGTCGTGGGAACATACCAAAGATATTTCCCATCTTTTTGAGGACGGTAGAGTTACAGATGAAAGTGTGAAGCGGGCATTGCGCGAATCCCTCGAGGAGACTCGCACACTGGAATTGCTTGCGAAGGAGAAAAAAATTGAGATTGTTGAGCCATTCTATGGGATCACTGGATACAATAATGTACTTCGCGTCTTGGGACCCACAGTGGCATATTATGAAAGTCTCCTACCGGGCTACCGTGGTACACCCGAACCGAAGCAAGGTGTTGGCGCGTTAACGCAATTTTTTAAAGAAGCAAAAGAAACGGTCAAGAAAATCGCTGAAAACTGGGGGTTCGAGACACTTGATGATACGGGCGAGACCAGCGCAGAAAACAACTCGAGTGCGATCCTCCTTTTCACAATCGCTGGAGAATCTTTGTTATTCACTGGTGATGCAGGTATTCCTGCTTTGCTTCAAGCCATTACTTGGCTTCAACAGGAACAATTTGACTTTTCGAAGCTTTCATTCATTCAAGTCCCCCACCATGGAAGCCAGAGAAATATTGGCCCCTCCTTGCTTGATATATTGATCGGTCCTAAATTAGCGCAAGAAAAAAAAGTAAAAACTGCTTTTCTTTCTGTGTCTCCAGATGGTTCTCCCAAACATCCTGCCAAGAAAGTCACCAATGCATTTCTTCGCCGCGGTGCCCCTGTTCATGCAACATCAGGACAAGCAAAATGCCATTTTGAAAGAGCGCCTGATCGTGGGTGGATTAAATCCACGGCTTTACCTTTTTACCAGGAAGTCGAGGAATAAGGGGGGAGTTCATGGGGACAGAATCGGTTTATTTAAAAGATAAGAACAACAAATATCTCTGGCTGTTCATCGGTGTGAATACTGCCATATTCCTTACCATCTTGATCGGGACACGACTGACTTATACCTCAGTAGAGCATTTTTGGCAAAAAGTTTCCGCGAAAGATGGGCTTATCGCCATTTGTATACCCTTGGTAACAGTGGTGTTGAATGGGCTCCTTGGTGATTTGGCAAAAGCAAGGATAGTTTTCTGGCGATGGCAAGATCCCTTACCCGGCTGCCGTGCTTTTACGGAGCTAATCAATGCTGATCCCCGAATTGACGTTAAAGCACTTCATGCGAAATATGGTAGTCTACCAGAAAAACCGAAGGAGCAGAATGCACTATGGTATAGACTTTACAAGGAACATGCCGGATCAATAACAGTTTCTGAAGCACATAAAACATACCTCCTAATCAGAGACATGACAGCGCTGTCAGTTCTATTCGCCGTCTTATTTTCTGCAGGAGCTATATTTGCTCCAGTTGACTGGAAAATAACAATACTCTATTGCGTTTCTCTTCTCGCGCAGTATTTAGTGCTTGCTGCATCTGCCAGGAATTATGGGATGCGCTTTGTCCTAAACGTATTGGCGGATGCGTCAAATACATGATGACATATTGAGAAATTCCGTTAAAAAGCTTATCAATTTTGATATAGCACTGAACCATCATCAGCTCAGAAAAAACAACTCCGGCACATCCAGAATGAAATCAGAAAAATATTCATGCCATTTCAATATGACCGCAAAAACGAGCACAAGGATATCCTTTTTTTCCAGCATCAGCACATTCTCCTTAGCAACATTCAGCATGTACCCCACTTTCAGCCGCGTGGTAATAAGAGATTCCATCTCTGCTGTAGCTATTTCTATCTTTCCCACAGTCTCCCTTTTTATTTCGTCAATGAGCTTGCGTTTGTGGTCTGGAATCTGCCTTTCGTAGGGTTTGTCAGTCCCCCGGGTAGTTCACCTCTCCCGGCCAGAGGTGATTGTAGCGGATATTCCGGCCCCAAAAAACCTTAAAGGGGAACTGGCCGCGTTGTTTCTTCGCTTGTGAGTTCAATAGTCGCTGCTAAATAATGTTCCTGTGGCAAAACCTGTGGTAAAAGATGTTGACTGACAAATCGAACTTCCCTATAGTTCCCCGATCAAAACAGAGATTATAAACGAATTTACCATGAGTCGAACATTCTCTTTTTTCTGAGAGACAGCTTCTTCTCTTTTAACGCCAGCCTGAGGTGGCGCCGATGAGAATCTTACTGGTCGAGGATGACGTCAAGATTGCCTATTTCATCATCAAGGGGTTGAGATCGGCAGGTTATGCCGTGGACCATGCCCCGGATGGAGAAGAGGGGCTCCATCTGGCCCTCACGCAACCCTACGATACGGCAATCATCGATATTATGTTGCCCAAACGGGACGGTTTGTCGCTTATCGAAGAGATGCGCGCCCGGAAGGTGAATACCCCCGTTCTGATCCTGAGCGCCAGGGGTTCGGTTGACGACCGGGTCAAGGGGCTGGAGACCGGGGGGGATGATTACCTCACAAAACCCTTCGCCTTTTCCGAACTCCTGGCGCGCGTGCAGGCCCTCATCCGGAGAGCGGGCGGCATTTCCGATCCGACCCGGCTGTCCCAGGGAGACCTCTCCGTCAACCTCCTCACCCGCGAGGTGACCCGCGGGGGAAGAAACATTGTTTTGCAGCCCTTGGAGTTTTCGCTGCTCGAATACCTGATGCGCAATGCGGGAAGGATCGTTTCCAAAACGATGATCATGGAACACGTGTGGGACTACAATTTCGATCCCCAGACAAACGTGGTGGAGGCCAGAATCAGCAGGTTGAGAGATAAAATCGATAGGGGATTTGAGAAGAAGTTGATCCATACCGTCCGGGGGGTGGGATATGTCCTTAAAGAAACCCGGTCGCTTCTGGAATAGGCTTACCTTCCGCCTGACCGTCTGGTACGCTGGAATATTCACTCTATCATCCCTGATCGCCTTCGTCCTGTTTTATGCGCTCATCACCTCCGTAATCCGTGAAAGAACGGATCAGGAGCTCGTGAATCAGGCGGGGAAATTTTCCACGGTTTTACAGGAACAGGGAATCGGAGCAGTCGAAAACTTTGCCTTCCTGGAAACCCAGGAAGCCGGGGTAAGAAAGGTCTTTTTCCGGCTCCTCTACCCGACCGGACAGGCCTTTTCCTCATCCAACATGTCCCACTGGAAAGACATCGGTGTCCATAAAGCGGCCATCGAGCGGTTGCTGGCAGGAAGCAACCAGGTCTTTGAAACGGTTAGCCTGCAAGACCGTAAGGATCAGGTGCGCGTTCTTTACACGGCGATCGGCCCCCGTGTCATTCTTCAGATCGGCCAATCCATGGAACATTACATCCGGATCATTGACGCCTTCCGGGGGATTTTTCTCATCACCATGGCACTGCTGGTCGCGCTGGCGACGGGAGTCGGCTGGTTCATGGCCCGACGGGCGCTTTCCGGTGTCGAGATAATTACCCGGACGGCGCAGACCATCTCCGGAGGAACGCTCGAAAAACGGGTACCGTTAAAGGACCGGGGCGACGAGATTGA
>DATEVI010000463.1:0-2191 GCA_035281865.1 Geobacteraceae bacterium
TGCCTCAGGAGCGCTCTCCGCTCATCCGGTGGCGTGTCGCCGCTCCTGGTCATGACGCGGATGGAGGGGAAGGGGTGTCCTGCCTGCGCAAAATAGCCGGCCAGTTCCTCAAGGGGAGAGAGCAGGTTCCGCCGTATGTCGTTGTTGAGCGCCTTGAGCGGGGAGATGTAAAGGACACGGGTCGTGCCCCCCTGCCATTTGCCTGTTATCAGTTGATTGATGGCCCAGAGAAACGCGGCCAGGGTTTTGCCGCTTCCGGTCGGCGCCGTGGCGAGCAGATGGCCGCCCGACGCGATCTCCTGCCAGGCCATGGACTGTATGCTGGTTGGTTTGCCCATCCGCTCGGCGAACCATCGGGCGACAAGCGGATGGAAGAGTTTTAAAACGTCGTCCATGAGGCATCCTTTTCACAAAAGAAATTGACTGGTAAATTATATACGAACAGTGGATTTCAGGACGATAAATAATTGAATGAAGTCAGGAAGAAGTGGGGGCACAGGAAGCCGTGTGCGGAAGAACTACATGCAGGGTATTGGATAAGTGAAAATATTTGCCAAAACCCTGGGATCGCCGTAAAATTTGGCTTTATGCCAATCCATTACGGAGAAAATAGTGTCACTGATGAATGAGCGATCGACGCGCATCCCCGCACTCTGTATCCTCCTCCTTTTCATGCTTGCCGTTCCCGTTCCGCGGTCGTTTGCCGAAGAACCTCATCCCCTCAACGATTCCGTGCAGGAACTCATGCGCCGGGGAGAATACGAAAAAGCCCTGGAGCAGCTGAAGCAGACCTTCAACCTCTTTCCATACGACGAATCAACGAGGAGAAACCTTGCCGCGGTCTACGCGGCCATTGGCCGACGCCAACTGGACCGGAAGGAGTTTGATGAGGCCGCGAAAAGTTTCGATGACGCCCGCAAACTGATCCCCGAAAACCGGGACTACCCGATTCTGCGCGGGATCGCCCTGTATTCGGGTAAGCGATACGACGAGGCGGCCATTGTTCTGGAGCAGGAGCTGCGGAACGGTGGAGAAAATGTTCCTCTCTTTTATTATCTGGGCTGTGTCTACTACTACACGGGCGATCTTGCAAAAGCGCTGGAGGTATGGGAAAAGGTCCTCGCTATCGAACCTGAGAACAAGGCCGTCCGTCAGATGATATCGAAAGCGCGCCGGGAATCAGCGGTGGAATCCCGCATGAAAAACGAATACGGCTCCATATTCGTGATCTCCTACGACGAAGGGACGAAGTCGGACTTGGCCGATGCGGTACGGGATGTCCTTGAGACGGCATATAACCGGGTCGGTTCGGATCTGTCCCACTTCCCCGTCGTCCGCATACCTGTCATCCTTTACACCAGGAAGGATTATCGAATCGTAACCGCCGGCCCCGCATGGTCTGGAGGGCTGTATGATGGAAAAGTCCGTCTTCCAATAGGCGGCGCGACCGAAATTACACCGGCACTACGGGCGGTGCTGTTCCACGAATACACCCATGTGCTCGTTGCTGAACTTACCAAAGGGAATTGCCCTGTATGGCTCACAGAAGGACTCGCCGAGTTCGAGGGGCGCAAGGAATACGATCCTCCCACGACCGAATTGGAAAAGGCCGCAAAGACCGGCGGTTTTCTCCCCTTCAATACCATCGAGAAGTCCCTGTCATCCCTTGCCGCGAGCGACGCTGCCCTCGCATACCAGCAGAGCTGGTCCATGGTCGACTTCATGATTTCCGCCTATGGCCTCCATAAAGTCAGGGAGTTGCTTGTCAATCTCGGCGGCGGGATAGGCATCAATGCAGCCATCGCCGCGACCTTTGCGGATTACGGATTGGATTATCAGGCGATTATGGATGAGTGGAAGGCGGCTATGAGGAAAAAGTACGGAAAATAAATGAAGGAGGAATCTAGCGGGTGAAGGTCAAGTTGAATCTACCAATCAGCAGGGAATGACATTGTCAGGTCTACACTTGTGATAATGTCTTATGCGTAGCACTGACACTGTTACTACTTTTGTGTCAAATGTGGAGCTCTGACCCCCTTTTGTTTCACCACAATCCCTGCTGTTTCACGATCTATGCGGTGCAGCGGAGTCAGGGCTTCGATTCCGGTGCTCCGTTTTAGGCGGTTCAGCAGGCATTCGTCGACGTACTGTCCACTTGGGGTCATGGGAAGGAAATGGGGCTTGCAGGCGA
>DATEVI010000464.1:0-3080 GCA_035281865.1 Geobacteraceae bacterium
TTTATCGGCGTCGCCGCCCCGGTGGAAACGGAGAAGCTGTAATTTCAGTGAGAATTATGCGCGTCTCCGCGCCCTGATTTCTTTGTGAAAATCCAGAAAGGCGCTCCTCTGCCACTCCTGGAAAAAAAGGTCGTTGTGCCCGCCGGGCACAAGTCTCACATGATGGTCGGGAAGGATGTCCTTAAGATGCTCCTTTGAAATATGGGCCGGTATGACCTGGTCCTCAGATTGCAGGAAGACGTTGATTTCGTATTCTTCCTTCAGCATGCGGAGTGGCTCCTCTATCCTGAAGGTGACGATGTCATGAACTTCCCTCAATGTTCTCACCATGTTTCTGATTGACCTGAGAGTCCACGTGCCGATGCCGCGAAATTCACGTTTGGCGTATTCACGCCCTTTTTTATAACCGCTGTTGAGAGGCTGATTACGCTCCAACATGGCGCCGGCGGCTTTTACGTAGCCTTTGAACAGGTGGAGCAAAAGGAAGCGGAAGATATGTTTGAAGAAACCGGTGTTTTCATTTAGTCCGGGAGGATTGATGAAAGTAATGCTTTTCACAAAAGACCGGTAGGAAAGATTGTCCTTCAACACCCTGATCACTTCGAAAGCGGAATATGACTGCGCGACAATGTCAATACCCTCGACTTGCTCATTCCGTTTCAGATGTTCGACAAAATGGCGAAGCGATAAAGGCCGTTCCACGGCAGGGTTGATCTCCACATCCAAAGGCCCTCCAATGGGATTCTCGATGCTTGCCACCTCATATCCCTCGTCAAGAAGAAATCCAATGAATTCCCTCCTGTCGGAAATCGGGATGCTTGTTCCCCCCAAGAGCAGTATGGGACGCCGGGCATTCTCCTCAGGCACCGGAATCCCCCGTGAGATGAGCAAGGAACTCGGTATATAAAATCCCCTATATGCACTGATTTTTTTGTCCACGGCATGAGGCAGGGAGAAATCCCGTATCGTCTGTTCAATGAGCATCTCCGTTCTTTTTGAGCGCCCCTTTTCTATATTGGCCGCTCCGCCGATACGCATTGTCTCGCTATAGAGGAAGTCATCGTAGTCCGCGCTGGCGACAAGCAGTTCGAGAGCAAAGAGACTTCCCCGGCAGAGAATCAGTTTAGGGAGCGCAAAGAGCATGCGCAACGCTATGGGCCACCGCAATCTATGCCGAAGCGCCAAGTAAAGACACGTATAAGAGACACCCAGAAACACAGCCATACGGCCAATCGGCGGCAGGTAAAAGCGGTCGGTCAGCCCTACCAAACTCTTGCCGCGATGATAGACGGCATCATAACGAAACAGGGTATCGCAGAGGGACAGGTAAATCTCCCGAAGCACCGCATGTGACACCCCTTTTGGCATAAATACCACATTGCGGATGTTGTATTGTTGAGGCTGCCGTGTAAGGAGGCGCCCCTCTCTTTCCATCTCCTCGAATATTGAGGTCCCGGGATAGGGGGTAAGCACATTGAGGAGCACGTGCAAGACATGATTGTTATCGATGAACGACCGTAAATTCTCGGCGCTCTGCCAGGAGGTATTGTCGTCACCGATAATGGTGGAGAAAATGACCCGCATGTGATGTCGATGGACATTCCGAATCGCATCTTCGTATTGCTCCGGCTTATTCATCTTCTTTTTCATAGACTGAAGAGTCACTGGGTCAAGGTTCTCGAACCCTATGAACAGGTGCTGGCAGCCGGCGTTCTCCATGGCCGTCAGGAGTTCGTCGTCTAATCCAACCATGTAGTTCACTTGCGTATACCATGCGAACACGATGCCGCGCTCCTCCTGGTAACTCTGCAGTGCCGAGGAGACAGCCAAAGCGTGACGGCGATCAATTGCAAAATTGTCGTCAATGAAGGCGATCATTCCCACAAACCGTTTTTTCTTGCCAGTAACCTTATCAATGATGTTGAACTGGCGCTGAGGAGCCTCCTTCAGCAGCGCATCAACTTCGGCAATGACCTGTTCGGGAGATTTCTTTCGGACCGTGTGCCCGGACATCTTTGTGACGGAACAGAAATTACAATCGAAAGGGCAGCCGCGCGTCGTCTGCAAATAGGCGTACAGATAATGGCTGTTTTTGACGAGGTCATACCGCGGGATGCGCGCCACCAGAAGATCGGCGAAGCTTTCGGCGCGGTATTGTCTTTTAAGTTGTCCCGCGGCTGAATCCGCTAATATCCGAGGCCATAAGTCTTCCGCCTCACCAATAACCACTGAGTCGACATGCCCCAGAACCTCCTCCGGGCACATGGAAGCATGTATGCCGCCCATCACCACAGGGACCCCCCGTTTTCGGAACTCATCGGCAATTTCGTACGCGCGCTCCGCCTTGAAGGTCATCGCGGTCAAGCCGACGAGGTCCGCAGGTTCATCGAAATCAATCTCTTCAATTTCCTCATCGACAATCTTAACCGAATGGTCAGCAGGAGTATGCGCCGCAAGCGTCGGGAGCGCCAAAGGAACGCCCAAGGTCATTCGTTTGTCAGGTTGAATGGTAAATAGAGGACCCACCAGATGGGCCGAATAGAGATCGCGCCCGGACTCAGCCAGACAACTTGGATTCACCAGAATAATTTTCATTAATTCCCCTCGACTGTCGCAGATAAAGCGGAACCTGAATGACAATAATACAGGGAAAATCTATGCCTTGCCTGACAATGGTTGGAAGATCAGATCACAGTTTGAAACCAAGGAAAACAATACGGAATACAGGGTATCAAATCTTTCAAAGTGACATTACCCTTCAATGGTAAAGATTTGCCCCCCCTTCGCTATATTTCTTTTCAATCGTGTCTATTTGTGCCAATTCGTGGCTAAATAATTATTGCAAAATACCCAGCCAGTCCCTTAATAAAAACTGGATTCTGCCGATAAGCAATGATAACCTCCCCATGACCGTGTAGCCGAAGGATGCGCCAAAGGATATCATCAAAAACCATATTCCAATTTTTGAAAACCTTCCAATCGCGCCCTTGTGCTCAACAGAAAATATGAAGTAAATAAGTACCGAGATTACCCCCAGCAGTATCAATAATGTGTTTATGCTTGAGAGTACGGTCTCTCCG
>DATEVI010000465.1:0-3007 GCA_035281865.1 Geobacteraceae bacterium
CTCTCGGGTTGCAACATTCAATATGATCTCCTTTATTACCCAAGTGCATCCGTCCCTTCCGAAGAAGTCCTGTCCGCGCACAACTTGAGGTTCTGGCCGTCTTCCGTAATGGATTACCGTGGCCTGGCCGGTACGAACGAAATGGGAGGTGCGAAGGGCACAGTTATAGTTTTCCATGGCAATGGGGGCACGGCCGTCGACAGGGATTTTTATGTGAAAGCCCTGGGTGCCCTGGGATACCGCGTCATACTTGCCGAATACCCCGGGTATGGAGGTCGAAAGGGCGACTTGGGCGAAGAGTCATTCGTGAGTGATGCGGGTGAAACGGTGCGTCTTGCCTTTGAAAAATACGGCGGACCGATCTTTCTGCTGGGAGAATCCCTGGGTTGCGGAGTGGCAGCGGCGGCCGGGGATAGGGCCGTCAAAATCGATGGTTTAGTTCTCATAACACCCTGGGATACTCTTCTGTCCGTTGCCAAATCGCATTTTCCTTTCCTCCCGGTCAAGCTGTTCCTGAAAGACAAGTATGACAACATCGGCAATCTCAAGTCCTTCGAGGGGAGGATCGCCGTGGTTGGAGCAGGGCGGGATCGGGTCATACCCGTGAGGCACGCCAATGACTTATATGATTCGTTACCCAGCACCGCCAAGAAGATGTGGACGCTCAAAGCGGCCGGACATAACGATTGGCCAGGGTTTATGGACATGGCATTGTGGAAGGAGATAATGGATTTCGTTAGTCTGAATGACAGCTCTTTATTTTCTAATGAAATAGGGAGGAAGTAGAACAAGGCGGGCGGGTGTCCATTTCTTTCCGATATCGATGTAAGTCAAATTCCTACACTTAAATCAGACTGGCGCTGTATTGCTAAGCAACTTTCTCATGATAAAAATTCATTATCCAGTAGCGAATAAAGTTTCTTACGGCATTTAGGCCCATCTGTCATTATTTTCCCAGGAAAACGGCATGAAAAAGCCATCCCGTCAAATGGTAGCTCTGCTTCTCACGCTGATTTACCTGTTAATTAACTTGAGTCCTCTCGCTCCGCTCCTCACGTGGTCTCCGGTTATCGCTCACGCCTTGACCGGGGAATGCGCCGGTGATTGCGACATATGCGGCTGTTCCCCGGAGCGAAGAGCAGACCGCACCTGCTGTTGCTGGCAGAAGAAGCTGGCGCACGAACATGAACAGGAAAACGTCCCTGATTGTTGCAAGATTAAACAGCGTGCCGACACCCCGATACTGACCTGCAATTGCCCATGCGGCAGCAATAAACAACTCGGTCTGTGGGGGACGGAAAAATCCGAGCACCTGCCGTATTGTCACACCAGGAGTGCTTTTCCCCTCGAAAAGGAGACTCGCTTCCTATGCCACGCAGATCGCCTGACGGTTCGTCACGGCGAACCACCCGAACGCCCTCCGAAACTCGCTTTTCTTTCCTGAAAATCACACGCATCAACGCACGACTCATGATACGACGCCTCTATCTACGCCGTCAGAGGGACAAGTGTATCCGGCGAACCGGGTTTTGCCTGCCTTGTCGGCCAAGTGACGCATCCCGGCTTGGTCAATCAGATGGCTTGAACCGCCTTTGCACAGGACCGGTACAACTGATACCGCAACGAACCGGATGTTTCACTGTTTGGCCCAATACATGATAGCGAAAGTCTCACGGCCTTCCGCAATGTTCAAAATTGTGACCGTGCAGATTTAACGCGGGCCGCTACAAATTTACTTTTAATATACTAAGGAGTGGCAATGGAATTCCGAATTTTATTCATAATACTAGCGATAGCCTGCATCCTTTCTCCTGTGTGCTCTGCAGGGTCCGAAACCCTGATGATGGATGAAATTACCGTGCGGGGAAAGAAGGAATCGCCCGGTGAAGAAAGCCTGAACATCAGGGAAGTGCGGGAAAGCTCGGCCAAGGATATCGGTGAGGCCCTGAAGTATGTGGAAGGTTGCTCCTGTGTACGCAAGGGGGCGATAGCCAACGATATTGTGTTGCGCGGGTTTCAGAAGGACAATATCAACGTGCTGGTTGACGGGGTTCGGCTGCACGGCGCCTGTCCGTCCCGCATGGACCCACCGTCGTTTCACTACGACTTCGCCCAGATCGAACAGATCCGGATAGTCAAGGGACCCTATGATCTGGAGAATCCCGGCAGCCTCGGCGGACTGGTCCAGGCAGTGACCAGAAGAACAGATAAGGGCTTTGGCAGCGATCTGAGTCTGAATTACGGCTCGTATAACAGCGCCAACGCTTCGGCAACCGTCTCCTACGGCGCGGACAGGTACGACGCGCTTCTTGGCTACGCCTTCAAGTATTCCGGCGTGCCGAAATCAGGAGACGGCAATTTGATCACCAATATCTATCCGGCCAACAGCCCGAACCGCTATCGGCCGAATACTATCGACTCGAAGGCATACCAGATCAATACCGGCTGGACCAAGCTCGGGTTTAATCCGACGGATAACTCCCGTACCGAGTTGAATTACTCCTATCAGGACGCGGAGCATGTCCTCTATCCCTATCTGAAAATGGACGCCGATTATGACCGGACCCACCTCCTGAACTGGACTTATAAACTGGAAGAGATATCGGAGCTGGTACGGGAAGTGAGGCTTCAGGCATACTGGGACAAGGTGGATCACCTCATGGACGACCAGTTGAGGGTAAGTTCGAGCCCAAGCATGGTAGTGACTCGACCCTATTCCATGCAGACGGATGCCAAGACCCAGGTGGTCGGGGCAAAACTGAACGGCACCCTGGCGCTTGGACCGGGAATGCTGACAAGCGGAGTTGATTACTATAATCGTAATTGGGATGCCACGAACCTGCGGGCAATGTTTACCATGGCACAGCCCTACAGGCCGCAAAATATGATCCCCGATGTTTATGTGGACAATTTCGGCTTGTTTGCCGAGTATGAACTGCCGCTCGCCGGAAAATTCAGTTTCAAGGGAGGGATGCGCGGTGACCTGACCTGGATCAATGCCGACAAG
>DATEVI010000466.1:0-13960 GCA_035281865.1 Geobacteraceae bacterium
AAAGTTATCAGATTCAGTCAATAGAAGACGGGATCAGCCAACCATCACTCTATCTTCTCGCCGTAGCGCTCTTGGTAGAACTTCCTGATCTTCTCCAGCTGTTCCTTGCTCATTCCCTTTATATACCATTCGTGGCGGACATCCGTGGACAGGTGCTTTTTCACCAGTTCATCGTACATCTGCGGACCGGCGACTTTCTTCACCTCAGGCAGGAACTCGCTGTAGAAATTCTTTGACACGTCGTATATTCCGTGCCACCAGGCGTAATCCGGGCCTGACATGGCGGCTCCGTGCCGCGCCCTTCTACCCTCGTGATGCCAGAGTTCCCAATATATCCAGTCGAGCTTGTCGTCAAAGTCGGCTTTGGTCAGTTTTCCCTTGTTTATCAGTTCGTTGCGGATATCGGTGGCCGGCTTGGCGAATTTGCTGTCATAAAGATCGACCAGGTTGTCGAACTGCTTGTAGTGACCCTCGATAAAGGGTTCGGCATGGCAGCTACTGCAGACGTCCTTCATGGCCGCCCGCCGCTTGTCGGCATTGGGCAGTTTCTTGGAGATGGGTGGACGAAGCGTCCAGCTGATGCGTGTGCCGACATCGTGGGTTGCCGGCTGGTTGGGGGTGGCGCCCATATGGCAGGTGGTACAGGTCGGCGCTGCGGTATAGTCCTTGCCCACCACCCATTTGTCGCTGTCGAGATTCAACTGTTCCTTCTTTGCCGCATAGAGGATGCCGTGCTTGGATTCGTTATACACCTCCATCTGCGGATGGTCGGGACCCAGGTGGCACTTGCCGCAGGCCTCGGGCTGCCTGGCCTGGGACTTGGAAAAACTGTGTCTCGTATGACAGGCGGAGCAAGAACCTTTGGAGCCGTCCGGATTGATCCGGCCGATGCCGGTGTTCGGCCAGCTGTTCGTGTCCAGGTTGCCGTTGGCCAGCACCTTGACTTTGGCGCCGTGGCACTGAAGACAACCAACCGCCACCGCTTCAGGCCCGCCAACCACCTCACCCAGGTAATTGTCGAGCGAATTGAGGATGTCTCCCGCCTTGGCATGGTGACTCTCGGTCATCTCCTTCACTTCCCCGGCGTGGCATTTCCCGCAGTCCTTGGGAGTGACCAGAATGGAGATGGTATAGCCGTTATGTTTCATTGCATCGGCATCGGTGGCTTCTGCCTGATGGCAGGTATAGCAGTCAACCCCCATCTCCGCGTGTTTGCTTTCCCGCCAGTCTTTTACGAAGGAGGGCGACTGGGCTTCGTGGCAATCCAGGCACGCCTGTCCCTCTTTGGAAACCGTGATTTTTTTCTCATTCTCCTTTGCCGCCAGCGCAAGGGACGACAATAACATGACAAGCGCTGCTCCTCCGGCCACCATGCATAGCGCCAAGCGATTTTTTACCATACTTTGCCCTCCTTGTCCGGTTTTCGTAACTTCGAATTGACAGATGTGCTCTGTATCGGTTTCCTGTCAATTGTATATCGCTTCCGTGCATATCACAAATTGCTCCGCTTACTTTTTGTCAGTCATCGTGCACATCAAGGTCCCTCAACTGAAAACGGCCCTCAATTCCTTGTCAGAATACCTCTTTCCTGAAGGTTTCCACGCCTATCTCCTCGATGATCTTGCCGATACGGCTTTTCCTTTCCATGGAATTGAACCAGGAAACGACGCGTTCCACCGCTTCCAATGCTTCTTCGTCCGTGGGGACATCCTCCAGCAGCAGCTTGGCGAACCGGGGCTGTGAGCCGCCGTTTCCCCCGGCCATGACATTCCATCCCCGCGGAGTGCCGATCAGCCCGAGGTCCTTGATGCAGACCTCGCTACAGTCATGCTGGCATCCCGACACCCCCATCTTGAATTTCCACGGAATCGGCATGCCGTGGTAGCGTTTGTCCATCTCCATGCCGATATCGGTGGAGATCCGCCACCCCCGCTTGCACCAGGTGGCGCCCGGGCATATCTTCACATAACGGATGCAGAGGCCAACCGCTCCTCCTGCCAATTCCCCGAGGTCTTTATTGACATCATCCAGTTGTTCTTCGGGCAGACCGATGAGGGCGATGCGCTGCGCCCCGGTTATCTTGAGCGCCTGAACATTGTATCGTTCGGCGACATCGGCGACCTTACGCAGGGCCGCGGGGCTCGTGAAACCTCCCGGCATGTGTGCCTTGACCGCGTAGGTTTCCAAGTCCCGCTGCAAAACGGCCCCTTTTTCCGGCAAATTATGTTTCATGGTATTTGTCCCCCTGAATCGTATGTACTATCTGAGCTTCTTGCAAAATGTTTCATCCCATTGTAGGAGCGCCTTCAGGCGCGATGAAAACGACGGAAATCGCGGCTGAAGCCGCTCCTACAGGGTAATGTTTCGGAGATTTGCAAGAATCTCTATCTGTCAAACATTTTACTTGAAAATTGTCGGGAAAAAAGCGGCGGTGGATTCTGGATCGAAAAAAGGGGTGAATAGCACTTTTGCCGTATCGCGGCAGGTGGGAGTCCTGCCCCGGAGGAGCGGAGTTTTCCATCCGGGGCCTTGTGTGAAACTATCTTACCAGTTTGGAAAGTTTTTTGAACTCGTCAGTTCCGGCAACCTTCAGCAGTTGAAACATGGCAGCTTCGGTGGAAGTGATCACGGCGCCTGCCGAGGCCGCCATGTTCAGCCCCAGTTCCCAGTTTCTCTTCTTCCTGCTGATTACCGCATCGCTGACCACATGAACATGGTAGCCTTGCGCGAGCAGTTCGAGTGCCGTCTGCAGAACGCAGATGTGAGTTTCCATTCCCGTGACGATGACCTGCCTGCGCTGCATATTCTTCAACCGGCTGAGAAAAGTCTCTTCACCGCAGCAGCTGAAACTCATTTTCTCGATCGCGGTTTCAGGCAGTTTCTCCCTGATGTCCGGCAGCGTCTCTCCCAGACCCCGGGTGTATTGCTCGGTGGCGACTACGGGGATATTCAGTTCTTTTGCCGTTTCCAGAAGAGTGGAGACATTGCCGGTCAATTGTTCCAGGGTCTCGGGGGCCATTGCCTTGCACAGCTTTTCCTGAATGTCGACAACCAACAGTACGGCTGAATTTCTGTCAAGGCAGAATTTTTCGCACACGTTCATAGTATCGGCTCCTCTATTTCAGTCTTTCTTTACGTCAATTCCAAGTTCGTTGATCTTTTTCCTGAGAGTGTTTCTATTTATTCCGAGGATGTCCGCCGCTTTGACCTGGTTGCCCCTGGTTTTTTCGAGGACAAAACGGATAAGCGGCCTTTCCACCTGGGCAAGGACCATTCCGTGAAGGTCCCCGGTTTCCATTTTGTCGATATTGTCAAGACTTGCGCGGAGCTTTATGTCCACCAGAGCCTCAAGGGAAAGTTCCTCACTTCGAAGATTTCCGGCTTTCTGCGTCGGAAGGCTGGAAAAGTCGCCGGCGGTGAGCAAAGGATCAGCGGAAAGTATGGCCGCTCTCTTGATTGTGTTTTCCAATTCCCTGATATTGCCCGGCCAGGGATATGCGGTCAGCAGGCGGAGTGCCTCGGGTGAGCATTGTTTGACCGGCATTTCCAGTTCCGCGCACGATTTCTTGACGAAATAATCCACCAGCAGCGGTATGTCCTCTCCTCTTTCCCTGAGCGGCACCAGGTGAATCGGAACCACGTTCAGTCGGTAGTAGAGATCCTCGCGGAAGGCCTTCTGACGGACCTTTTCCTGGAGATCCTGGTTGGTCGCCGCGACGATGCGGGTATCGACCGAGATGCTCTGGTTGCCTCCCGTCCTGGTTACTTCCTTCTCCTGCAGCACCCTCAAAATCTTTGCCTGCAGATCAAGCGGCATGTCGCCGATTTCATCGAGGAAAATGGTGCCGCCGTTGGCCTGTTCGAATTTGCCCAGCTTCCGTTCGACAGCCCCGGTAAAGGCCCCCTTTTCGAAACCGAAAAGCTCGCTTTCCAGCAACTCCTTTGGAATTGCGGCGCAGTTGAGGGCGATGAACGGTTTGCCGAGGCGCTTTGAATTGAAATGGATTGCCCTGGCAATCAGTTCCTTACCAGTGCCCGATTCGCCCTGTATGAGGACGGTGACGTCGCTGGGGGCGACCTTGCCGATAGTCTTGTAGACCTCCCTCATGGCCGGAGAATTGCCGATAATGGTTTTCTCCAACTGGTAGCGGTCCTTCAATTCCTCTTTGAGCATGGTGACCTGCGAGGTCATTTCCCGTGCCCTATCGATTTTTTCTATGATTGCATCGATCACATCCAGGTCAAACGGCTTGGTAATGTAATCGTATGCCCCTCGCTTCATCGCCTCGATTGCGTTCTTCATGCTCGCTTCAGCCGTCATGATCACCACGAGGAGATCGCTTTTCATCTCCTTTACCCTGTCCAGGAGTTCGAGACCGGAGAGGCCGGGCATTTTTATGTCCAGGATGGCCAGATCGTACGGGTTGGCATTGACCAAGGCCAGGGCTTCCTCGCCGTCTTTAGCCAGGTCTACGGAAAAACCTTTCCGTTTCAGGGCCTTGGAAAGGACCCAACGCATGCTTTCTTCGTCGTCGGCGACAATGATCCTGTTGAGTGGCATTGAATTGAACCTCGTATGAAATTAGTGCTCACTGCGTGAGCGGATATGCGTTGATGCGTTGATGGGTCCGCTTTACTCGCTTCCCCGCTTCTCCGCCTTCTACAGAATAAGCGGCAGCATTGCCGTAAAAGTCGTACCTTTTCCCGGCTCGGAATCGACCTTGATCATTCCGCGGTGTTCCGAGACAATCTTCTGACAGATGGCGAGCCCCAATCCGGTTCCCTTGGATTTCGTCGTAAAAAATGGGGTGAAAATGTGTTCGAGCTGTTCCTTCTCCATCCCCGGCCCGTCGTCACTGATATCTATTGCCACAAAGCGGGAAGGGCGCTCTCCTTTTTTGGTCAGGCTGTAATCGGAGACCATGCGACTGGTGACCTTTATCGCGCCGGATTCTTTGGCTGCATCTACCGCCTCAACCGCATTCTTTATGAGGTTAAGGAAAAGTTGCGTCAAAAGTGCTTCATCCGCCAGGAAAGGAGGAATGCTCAAATCGAAGTTCTGTGTGAACGAAATTTTTTCTTTGTCCGCCGCTCGCTTCTGCAGCATTATTATGTCACCAAGAATCTGGTTGAGATTTATCTTGTTCAGCTTCAGTTTTCGGGGAGTTGTGAGGTGGAGCAGCTCTTCCACGATCTTGTTCACCCTGCCGACCTCTTTGAGCATTACCTTTATGTATTCGCCGAGTTCGCTTCCTTCCGGAAGTTCCCTTTCCAGGAGTTGGGCGGCCCCCTTGATCCCGCCCAACGGGTTCTTGATCTCGTGGGCAAGCCCTGCCGCCAGAGTACCCAGTGTGGAGAGCCGGTCGGCCTGCCTGACCGCGTCTTCCAGTTCCCTGATGTTGGTGAGATCCCGCAATACCAGGATTGTTCCTATTCTCTCACCGCTTCCCAGCAGAAGGGGAGACGTCGTCGCGCTCACGGGGGTGGCCTGAAAGCTTTTTTTCATCACCAGGTTTTCGTAATCGGAAATGGTCATCCCGGTGCAGGAGGTTTTTTCGACCATCTCGTTCAGGCCATATTCTCCACCGAATATGGAAGCAAAAGAGTTACCCTGGGCCTGTCGCCTCGAGAATCCAGTAATCTCTTCCGCCGCGGGATTCATCAGGGTTATGATTCCCTGGTTATCCATGACGATTACCCCGTCACCGACGCTGTCGATGACGTTGTTGACGTATTCCTTGACGTGGTTTGCGGTGTCGTTCATTGGCCGTCCCTGCTGAAGAACCTGTACAGAATCTCTTCGAGATCTTCCCTTTTCTCTGTCCGGTTAATGGCATCCCGGACCTGAGCCGCTCCTGGGAGCCCCTTGGTGTACCAGGCAAGATGTTTCCGCAATTCTCTGAGGGCCGCATTCTCCCCGAGCAGTGAAATGAGCATCTCCATATGCCGTAAGGCCGTCGCAAGCCGTTCCCGGGGAGACGGGGTTTCGTGTTCCCTTCCATCCAGGAGCGCCGACGCCTCGGAGAATATCCAGGGATTCCCGAGAACCCCGCGGGCAACCATCGCTCCGTCGCAGCCGGTTCGCTCGAACATGTCCTTAATGTCGCATGCGGAAAAGAGGTCACCGCTGCCGATCACCGGGAGTCCGGTTGAGTCCTTTAGCTCGGAAATCCTGTCCCAGTCGGCCTTGCCATCGAACATCTCCATCCGGTTCCTGGGATGCAGGGTTATGGCATCGCACCCTTCATCTTCCGCTATTCGTGCAATTTCCAGAAAGGTATGTTCGCTGACATCCCAGCCGGTTCGTATCTTTATGGTAAGGGGAAGTTTTGTCGCCCGACGTGCGGCTCTGACCATGTCCTTCACCTTTTCCGGTTTCCGCAGCAGGGCGCTTCCCGCGCCGCTGTTGACAACCTTCTTGACCGGGCATCCCATGTTTATGTCGATCAGGTCGCCATATTCCTCAACGGCCCGCACCCCTTCGGCAACCTGTTGCGGGTCGTGCCCGAACACCTGTACACCGAGCGGTCTGTCATCGCGGGAGCTTTGCAACAGTTCGAGAGTTTTCTTGCCGTTCCGCACTAAACCTTCGGTGCTGACCATCTCGGTAAAACAGAGGGAGGCCCCGTGTTGCCGGGCAAGCAGCCGGACCGCCAGATTGGTTATGCCCGCCATGGGTGCGAGAATGAGATTGTTCCTGAGCGTCAGGGTTCCGATTGTTAGACTTTTAATCATGAATAATATTTAAACAATCCTGTAAACATTGCCTATTTTTTAGGCATACTAGCACAGGGGGAAAAAAAGGAAAAGTATTATTTTTGCCGTTGCCGCATGCCCTTTTCACGTCATGTAGCCGACCGGAGAAACAAACAACGGGAGAAGTTGGAATTGACATTTTGCACAGCGGAAGTTATACAACTTCAAACAATTACGCCGGAAGGAGCTTTCCCATGAAACTTGCTTTTGACACCGACGGGTCGTGCGCGAAAAGGATAGAAATAGAGATCGAGGGAGGAAGGATAGTCTCAACCGAATTCATTGGCGGCACCCCGGGGAATGCCCTGGTCCTTGCGGCTTTATCCAACGGAACGGAAGTGGCCGAGGCGATAAAATGTCTGCAGAGCTTTTCCTGCAATGGTGACACCTCATGTCCGGGCCGATTGGCGCGTGCGCTGGAGGAAGCCGTCAACAGATAGATTCCATGTAATCTGCGGCAGTGGCTTTGTCCTTTAACTCGTCAATGCTTGGCGACTGTCAGCTTTTCCGCAACCTTTTCGCAGAAGCAATCGACTATCGACGGATCGAATTGGGTGCCGGCGCCGTTTCTTATCACCATCAGGGCCTTATTGACGGAGAATCCTTTCTTGTAAGGCCTGCTGGATACCATGGCGTCAAAGGCATCCGCCACACTGACAATCCGGGCCTGCAACGGTATCTCTTCTCCCTTCAATCCATCCGGGTAACCGCTGCCGTCATACCGTTCATGGTGATGGAATATGGCCGGGAGTATATCCTGCAACTGTTCGATGGGGGACAGTATCGCCACGCCCTTTTCCGGGTGCAGTCGCATCGGAGGAAACTCCTCATCGGTGATCTTCTCAGGATTCTCCAGAATCGCTTCCAGGATGCCTATCTTTCCGATATCATGCAACAGACCCGCAATTTTGATCTGTTCGACAAAGGTCTCGGGCATTCCCATTTCCTTTGCAATGGCCCCGGCGATGTTCATGACCCGCTCCGAATGACCCTTGGTCCAGGGTGACTTGGCATCTATCGCATTGGCGAGACTGGCCACCGTATTTATGAACAGGCTTCTCATGTCCTCGTAAAGCCGCGCATTCTCAAGGGCAACGGTAATCTGTGCGGCAATCTTTTCGATGACGAACGTTTCGTCGCCGACAAAGCCCCCGGGCTGGCGATCCCCCAGGAGAAGAACCCCTTTCACCTGTTCCCTGCTGATGAGGGGAACTGCCAGGAGTGAGGCTATGCCCGCCTCCGTCAGGATACCGTCCACTTGCCCCGGTTTCTTTGTCGTCTTAAGTTCGTCGACGGAGCATGTCTTACCCCTGCGGAAAGCATTGCCGGCAATCGAACGACTCAGCGAAAGACGCGTTCCACGCTGCATGGTTGTGGGCATGCTCTCGTCTTTCCAGTGAGAGGCGGTGATGAAAAATTCCCCTTTCTCTTCCTGGATTATTGCTACCATGGTGCAGGGGATAATGCGCTCGATTCCCTGGATTGCCGTTTCAAGAATCTTCTCGCGGCTGAGGGAGGAAGAAATGGCTTTGTTTATTTCGTCCAGCGTAAGGATTGTGTCTACCCGCTTTGCCAGGTTGATGGCCATGTCCAGCGCCTCGTCGTAAAGGCGCATGTGGCTGACGGAGACAGCGGCATTGGAAACCATATCCCTGATGAGGTTGATGTCCTTATCTGTGAAAGGGGGGAGGCTCTTGGGCCGCGCGACAAAAACCGTTCCCCAGACGTGGTTCCTGACGACCATGGGGACGGCAAGCAGGGTCAGGTCGGCCAGAAGCTTGCGATAGGCTGGGTGCAACATGTCCGACGTGGCGGTGTCGGTTATCAGAAGATGCTGCTTGTTCAGAAGCATGGACTTCAGAATCGGCAATTTGTCGGGATGGAGAGGCGTGTTCTGGAAAAGGCGGATGTAGCGCTGGGGTAATCCGTAGCCCCTGGCCGGGGTAAAGCTCTGGTGTTCCCTGTCGAAAAAATATACGAGAGCCCACCGGATGTCGGCGGTATTTTTCAACAGGATTGACGAGGTCCTTATGACGTCGTCAAGGTCGTTCAGACTGCCAACCCTGGCGACCCTTTTCAGCATTTTCCCGAACGCGTCCTGCATGTGACGCTTTTCCCTCCCGGGCAAGGAACGGCCATATTCCTTGCCAAAAAGACGTTTTTTTATTACTATCTCAATTTGTCGCATGTTTTGCAAAAAAATTTTATAACCTTTTGATTTATCAACTGTATTGTGGGGGTTGGTGCGTACTCCGAGACGGGAACGTTCCGACGCCGGAATCTGTTTGGTGAGCGAGAGTAAGGAGGAGTGACTGATGGGCTTGCTGGACGGCAAAAAAGCGGTGATATTCGGAATTGCCAATGATAGAAGCATAGCCTGGGCGATTGCCGAGGCCTTCAGGAATGAGGGGGCGGAACTGGCCCTGACCTATGCGAATGAGGCGGTGGAAAAGAGGGTGAGACCCCTTGCGGAAAGTATCGGAGTTGATCTGGTGCTCCCCTGTGACGTAACTAACGATGATCAGATCAGCTCGGTTTTCGGCGAAATCGGCAAGGCCTGGGGAGGAATCGACATACTGGTCCATTCCATAGCCTTCGCCGATAAGGAGGAGTTGCGGGGGTCCTTCCTGAACACCACGCGCAAGGGATTCGCCCTTGCCATGGATATCAGCGCCTTCTCGCTGATTGCCCTCGCCAAGGGGGCGGCTCCCCTGATGAAAGGGAGAGACGGAAGCATCATTACAATGACTTACTACGGCGCGCAGAAGGTATTCCCCAGTTATAACGTGATGGGAGTGGCCAAGGCGGCCCTTGAGGCAAGCGTGCGTTACCTGGCCGAAGCGGTGGGTGCGGAAGGAATCAGGGTCAATGCGATCTCCGCCGGACCCTTGAGGACTCTGGCGGCTTCCGGCGTAGGCGGTTTCAATCAGATTGCGGGACACGTCGCGGAGAAGGCCCCCTTGCGGACCAACATAGAGCAGAGCGACGTTGCCGGAGCGGCACTGTACCTGTGCAGTGATTTGTCGAAGAAGGTCACCGGCGGTATCCATTTCGTGGACGGCGGATATAATATTATCGGGCTTTAAATGCGGGGAAGCGAGTAAAGGGTTGAAGGGTTGAACTCATTAACCCTTGAGCGAAGCGGACCCATTAACGCATCAACGCTCACGCAGTGAGCCAAGAGAAAGGATATCGCGATAAAACAACTGTACGGCAACCTCACGGGCTTGAAACAGAATCAGATAAGCAGATTGGAACGACTCTATCGACGCCGTGTCCCACGTGGGGAGATTGTTACTTCCGAGCTTGCGGGACGGATGGTGGAGCTGTCCGAGGAGACCGGACGCCAGGTAGGCGTCCTCATCAGCCGTTTCGGTATTGTCGAATATGTAATTGTAGGCGATGAGCGAAGTCTGTTCATCCCTGAACTCGCTGACTATCCCCTGGGGAAGAAGCGGTTGCGCGGCCTGAGGCTGTGTCATACCCACCTGAGGGGGGAACTGCTCTCCGACGAAGACCTCACCGACCTTGCCCTGCTGCGTCTTGACCTGATTGCGGCGCTAATGCCGTCAAGGGGGACGCACAGACCTGCCATCCAGATCGCCTACATCACCCCGGCTGCACACGGAGGGACTCCCTACAAAGTCGAAGAACCGCAGTTGTTCGACCGTTTCGAGCTTGACGCCGCCGCTTTCATAGAGTCCCTGGAAGAATCGCTGGAGAAATTCATCCAGAGTGTCAGTGAAGTCCGGGCTGAAGAACTGGGCATCCTTATTTCCGTGACGACTTCTCCGCGCGCGGAGGCGGAGGATTCGCTCGATGAACTGAAAGAGCTGGCCCGGACGGCGGGTGTCGAAGTGCTTGACAGCGTAATCCAGACCCGTCGCCAGTTCAATCCCCGTTACCTCATGGGAGAGGGGAAAATGCGTGAAGTGATTATCCGCGCGCTGCAACTGGGCGCCACGCTGCTGGTTTTCGATCAGGAACTGACCCCTGCCCAGGCCCGCTCTATTTCGCAGATGACCGAACTGAAGGTAATAGACAGAAGTCAACTGATTCTGGACATTTTTGCCAATCGGGCAAAAAGTCTGGACGGCAAGGTGCAGGTGGAACTGGCGCAGCTGAAATACATCCTGCCGCGACTGACCGGTCGCGGAGTGCAGATGTCCCGACTGATGGGCGGCATAGGGGGGCGGGGACCTGGCGAGACCAAACTGGAGATGGACAGACGTCGCATCAGGGACCGCATAGCAAAACTCGAACGGGAACTGGTCGAACTTTCGCGGGGCCGTTTTGAACGCCGCAGGAGGAGGGTGAAAGCCGGAATCCCTATTGTTTCCATCGTCGGCTACACCAATGCCGGTAAATCGACCCTGCTGAACACTCTGACAAGAAGTTCCGTCTTCACCGAAGACCTTCTCTTCGCAACCCTCGATACATCTACCAGAAAACTCAGATTTCCCAGGGAGAGAGAGGTAATAATTACCGACACGGTCGGTTTTATCCGGTCTCTTCCCAAATCCCTGATGGGCGCTTTCAGGGCGACTCTCGAAGAATTGAACGACGCCGATCTTCTCCTCCACCTGGTCGACTGCGTAAACCCGCGTTTTGAAGAGCAGATTGCCCAGGTGGAGGAAATTCTCACTGAACTGGAATTGTCCATGAAACCCCGCCTTCTGGTCTTCAACAAGAGTGACCTGCTGCCCGACCTCAAGAGGAAAAACCCGCTCGCATTCATGAAGGTCAGGCAACTATCGAAACGCACCGGCGCCATTCCGGTATCCGCCATGGATGCCGACAGCCTGTCGCCTCTCCTGGCCGAAATGGAAAAACGCTTCTGGCCGGGCGAATAGAGACGCCGACGGAAAACCTGCCCCCAGCTTTGTGATTCTGTAGCAATATCAGACCCATGGCCCATATAAGTTGACAGTGAAGGAAATCTTTTCTATACTTCCGACCTCCTTCTTGGTTCATACCTCTCCCACTTAAGAGTATGCGAGGAAAGGAGTTCACATGAAAGCGATGCTATTGTTACTCGTCGCCCTGTTGCCGGCCTCTTTTGCGCAGGCGGATGAGACCGACCCGGGATCGCCGGGAGAAATTATCCTCACAGCTTCAGCATCTGCTGATTCCCATTACATATCCGGCAGCGCAAGGGAAGGTCGTCGCGTCAGGCAGTCAGGAAACCTGAATGTCGAAAGGGACTTGGGTAGGGACTTGGAGCTGCCGCCCTCCGATCACTTCGTCCAGGATGACACGCGAGATTATCCGGACGAATTCGAACGCAGTCTTTCGGAATTGAGTATCCCCCCGTCGGATATCCCGCTGACCGTCAACAATAAGGTGGAGTACTTCGTCAATTATTTCCAGACCAGCGGAAGAAAGGCATTCGCCAAATGGCTTTCCCGGTCGGAACGGTATATTCCCATGATGAGGGAGATCCTGAAAAAGAAGGGTCTTCCCGAGGATCTGGTCTATGTCGCAATGATCGAGAGCGGTTTCTCTCCCCACGCTTATTCCGTGGCCAGCGCAGTCGGCCCATGGCAGTTTATGTCCGGCACCGGCAAACGCTTTTCGCTGAGGATCGATCCCTGGATCGATGAACGCCGCGATCCAATCAAATCCACGGTTGCCGCAGCCATGTATCTGAAGGATCTGTACAGCCTTTTCAACAAGGACTGGTACCTTGCCGCCGCCGGCTACAATGCCGGGGAAAACAAGATCCTTCGGGCCATTAACATGTACGAAAGCAGGGACTTCTGGCAGCTCTCGGAGGGGTCATATCTCAAACGTGAAACAAAGGAATATGTTCCGAAGCTTCTCGCAGCCGCAATAATCGCCAAGGATCCCGCCAGATACGGTTTTGCCGACGTGGCCTATCTCCCGCCCATCGAGTTTGACACGGTATTTGTTCCGACAAGGACCGATCTCGAACTTGTTGCCAGGCTTACCGGCGTTTCCTGTGACAATATCCGCGAACTGAATCCCGAATTGAGGAAACAGTGCACTCCTCCCGATTACCCCAATTACGAATTGAAGCTGCCCAAGGGGAAGAAGGACATTTTTCTCCGGGAATATGCTAAAATTCCCGAAAATGAGAGATATGTTGAAAAAGTTGCCTATACGCGGTATCGGGCCGGCAGAAAAGATACCCTTGGCTCAATTTCCCGTCGCTTTGGTGTAAAACCCGACGAAATCGCACAGTTGAATGATCTGAAAAAATCCTCCAGGTTGCGAGGAAAAGACCTTCTCCTGCCGGTGAAGCAGGATGCCGTCGTTGCCTCGTCAGAAGCCAGGCAAATTCCGGCCGTGAAATCCAAGAAGGCCAAAAAGCAATTTGTCAAATATTATACCGTCAAGAAGGGCGATACCCTTCGCAGCGTAGCCAGGCGTTTCAGCGTATCGGAAAAGATCATAGCTGCATGGAACAATCTGAAGGGCAAAATGGCCCTCAATCCGGGGAAACGCATTATAGTTGCCAAGTTTGTCGAGAAGAACGGTTCCATGGTTCCCCACGGCGACGAAAATGGCTAACAGTCACCTCTCAACTACTGAGGAAAGGATTTTGTTAAATGTATAATCTGCTGATATCCATCGCTGCCGCGGTGGTTGTCTTTCTCGTCACCAAGTTTGCCATCGGTCTTTCCTGGCTGATATCACCTCTGCCGGCGATGCTGGTTTTTCTGGGTGTCTACTTCCTGATCGCCAAACATGTCATGAAAAAGGTGCTGGCGATAATTGAGACCGCGAACCGGGACCTTCAGGGACAGCGGGTGGATAAAGCCGTAAGAGAGCTGCAAACTGCTTTCAAATACGGCAAGTGGCAGTTTTACGTGACCGGTCAGATAAACTCCCAGATCGGGATAATTTATTATGTGAAAAGGGACTTCACGAACGCGTTCCCTTATCTGGAGAAGTCCTTTGCCAGGAACTGGGTGGCCATGGGGATGTTGGCAATTACATACATGAAGCGCAACAAGAAGGGAAAGATGCTCGAAACCTTTGAAAAAACTGTGCGCTGGAATGCCAAGGAGTCGCTGGCCTGGAGTCTGTATGCGTATTGCGTGAATGAGGGCGGAGACATCGGAAAGGCAAAGGAGATCCTGTCCAGGGGCCTGAAAAAAATTCCCGGAGATGAACGTATTGCCCATAACCTGGAGGCCTTGAAGGAAGGGAAAAAGATGAAAATGAAGAATTATGGAGA
>DATEVI010000467.1:0-14484 GCA_035281865.1 Geobacteraceae bacterium
GGGCTCCTTCCCCTGTGGTTGCATTTCTCTCAACCGGATCCAAAGCGGCCGGTTTTACTGCGTTTCTGCTGCTTTTGAGTGCTTCCGGTTCCGGTATCGGGCTGTTGCGCACACCGCTGTGGTGGCTTTCCTTGTTGTCCATGGTTTTGGGAAATCTTGCCGCGCTACGGCAAAAGAACCTGAAGAGGATGCTTGCATATTCTTCGATCGCCCAGATGGGGTATGTGGCACTTGCTCTATTGACCGGAACTCATGACGGATTCGCCGCGGTTGCGCTTTATGCAGTAATTTATACGGCAATGAACCTGACTGCTTTCGGGGCGATAGCCTCTCTTGCGGAAGAAAGCGGCAGCGAAGAGATCGGGGCCTATCGGGGCTTCGGCTACAGCAGGCCGTTTCGGGGCGGGATGCTTGCTCTTGCAATGTTCGCCCTGGCCGGAATTCCGCCGACAGCCGGTTTTATGGGGAAATTTGCCATCTTTTCCGCAGCGGTTGGTGGTGGGGAGATCGCCCTTGCGGTAATAGGAATGATTACAGCGGTAATCTCCGTGTACTACTATCTGAGGGTGGTGGCGACCTTGTACATGTCGGCGCCTGAAAAGCAGGCCAAGGAGGGCAGGGTCTCGCTCGCTGAGGCAGCGGCGCTCGGTTCCACAGCCTTTGTAATTATCCTGCTGGGGGTTTACCCCGGGCCGTTGATGGATCTGATTTACGCCATTCTTCTTTAACAGTCTGTTGAAAAACTATTGCGGGGCCGGTCTGATTCAGCTTTAAGTCGATTCCGCATCCTCATCTGTTGAGCCGCCAATCATATTCCTTCCACTCAATCTTCGCCTTCGACCCGTGCACGAGAAGAAAATCCCTGCCATCTCCGGGCTCCCTGAATCGGATCAGAAAATCCACTATGCCCTTGCGGCCGCCGAAGTCGGAGGCGTACCATCTGAAAATGGGAGAGAGGCTCAACAGGTTGCGCTCCGGCAGGATTTCCACCTCGGGTCCGTTGACAAATCCTGCCGTAGCCAGATCCAACTGCTCATCTATGTTCTCGGCCCTGTAAAAATTTATGGGGGGACAGGATGTGCTTCCGCATACCAGAGTGAAGTGAATGCGGGGATCGACAGGGCGGACGATGTGCTGAATGCGGGGGTCCGATCCGGAAATTGGACGGAAAACCCGGTAGGGAGGGTGTCGATTTCCGCGCAGAATGCCGTGTTCGATGTCGTCGGGGGTATATGCCGATCCGTTTATTGCGTAGGAAAAACTCCTGAAAAATCGCGGCACCTCGCGAACACTCTCTTTGATGCCCAACTCGATAATACCGTGTATTACAAGGGTATTGTAGATGTTGATCCAGAAAGCCAGCTTTTGCTCACGCGAAGACAAGCCGGACGGATCGAAATTCCGCAGTAGACTGGAGTTCGTGACGTATTCCCGATAGGCCTCCGACGACTGCATGGCCCGGTAATCGACCTTCCCCTGTTCGAGGTCGTAGAATTCTCCCTTGAGTCGGTTCATGTCGTTGCGCAGCTTCGCGGCAATATCGATGTCTTCCGTTGTCGGTGGAACCGTGCCTTCATTGAGGATCAAGGTATTTTTCATGATCAGTCTCCCGTTTCGTTTTCAGGGGTTCAACCAGCATTGGTTTTCTCCGCGGCCAGCCCTTCGGCAACGTCACGAATGCGGAAACCATGGTCCGTGAAAATCCCTTGTATCAATGCGGTTGGTGTGCGTTTCTTCCAGCCGCCGTGGAAGTTGTCCGCGGAGACGACGATTCCGCCGCTCCGGAGTCTTGTGGCGAGTCCCGCAACGACCGTTTCAATGCCCTTTGCGTCGGAGAACCGGGGACCGCCCAGTAAACCGTTGCAGAGAATTATATCATATCCTTCATCGGGGCTGTTTCGGGGCCGGGTGATATCTTCAGTGAAAAAGGCCATTCTCCTGTTCGCCCCTGACGAAAAGACCGGTTCCGCTCTCCGGCGGAATGATTCCTGTCTCTTCGGGTTATGGGGAAAGAATATGTGTGCGGCTGCAAAAAGCTCCAGCGGATCGATTGTGGAGCCGTGGATCAGAAATGAGTCGGGCTTCAGTCCATGTTCCAGAAGAAGCAGGGCGAGTTCGTAGGTCGATTCGCCCGTGGCGCAGGCGGTATCGAGGCAACGCAGATTGTCTCTTCTGCGGGGGGTGTTTTCCTTCAACCACGCACGGAAAAACTCCGCTTGTCCGGGGTAACGCTGGAATCCTCCCCCATGCCTGTTCGGCAGAAAGAGAGCAAAAAGGAAGCCTATCCTGAAGCTTTCATCGATCATGAGCCTATGCAGAAGCGCGGCGGGATCCGGATTGGCGATAAACGGCTGGAGCATTTGAAGTGCATCAGGCCATGTTGCCGTGGAATGGAAGGGTGACTCGTTTGCCGGACGGGAATGCTTCAGGGAAAGACGGAGGAAACGGTGAAATGCCCTTCTGATCTCCGCCATGGGCAGGTACTGATCGGTCATGGCCCGCATCTCTCCGGTCATTGCAAGTCCCGGAGCCCACAACCCGAGTGGGTAGGTGGTTGCATAAACCTCGAATGTTTGACTGATTCTTCTGATCCGGTCTTGCATTTCCCGGTCGCATATTTCTCCGGGAGTGACCATATGAAAAAGGTTTTCCCGGATTTTCTCCGGTGATAAATCCGGCTTGTACTGGGAATCCATCATTGCTTTGAGTTTGAATTCGACCTGAATGCTGCTATCATTCAAATACCATTCCGGGCAAAAGGTTTAACTTTCATCATGAATTCGGAACTGCCGGTTGGCCCGGCCGTCTGTTCCGGATCTGTAAATATACCGATTTGTCCTTGAAAATCAAATGTTTTTGTGGAATAGTCATATACGCCTATTGATCCTTCTCCAGTCGAAGTGTGTGAGTTTGATGTATGTATTGTGAATATTACGATTTCAGGGAAAAACCTTTCACCGTTACGCCAAATCCGCGCTTCATCTTCCTGAGCAAGAGTCACCGTGAGGCTTTTGCCCACCTGTTGTACGGTATCGATTCCCATGCCGGCTTTATCGAACTGACAGGGGAGATCGGCACGGGAAAGACGACGGTGCTGCGCACACTTCTCAGCCAACTGGATGAAAAAGTTTACAGGATCGCCCTTATTCTTAACCCCTGTCTGTCAGCTACCGAACTCTTACGCAGCATAAACCGTGAATACGGAATTGCAGCGGAGGGATTGAGTAATGCCGATCTGATTCAGGAGCTCAACCGCTTCCTCCTCAGGGAGAAAGCCGCCGGGCGCACGGTGGTCTTGGTAATCGACGAGTCGCAGCACCTGGAACCGTCGGTTCTCGAACAGATCAGACTCATCTCCAATCTGGAGACAGACACGGATAAGCTGATACAGATTGTCCTTGCAGGACAGCCGGAGCTTGGCCGTCTTCTGGAAAGGTCCGAACTTCGCCAGCTTTCCCAGCGCATAACGGTTCGTTATCATTTGGGTCCAATGGATTTCGCCGATACGAAAGCGTATGTCAGGCACCGCCTGAGTGTGGCCGGATGTGGCCTGACGGTACATTTCACGCCATCCGCCCTGAAACGAATCTTCCGTTATTCGGGTGGAACTCCACGATTGATAAACATTCTGTGTGACCGGTCCCTGTTGGTTGGTTACGGTGAGGGGCGTCGGGAGATCGGCCTGCAACTGGTGAAGAACGCCATCAGGGAAGTCGGTCGGACAGGGGGCACTCGTTTCAATGGTTTTTGCTTGAGGGCTGTGGGGATTTGTCTTGCTCTGGTCCTTTTGGCTTCTTTCATCTATGTTATGCAGAAAGGGCCCAGGCGGTGGCCACTTTCCCTGGCTGACAGTGTGCCCGGAAATGTTGCTTCTGCCGATTCCGTTTCGGCAGGCGTGCCGGAAGCCGTTAAAAAAAGCCTGACGGATCTGGGAGAAAAGGACAGCTTTCTGGCATCCTTTAACACACTGGCAAGAATCTGGGATGTCAGGCCGGTCACAGTGTACCGTGGAGCGAAGCCGCAAATGGATTTGGATCGGCTTGCCGAATCGAGAGATTTGAGAGTATTCGTGGTGAAGGGGAACATAGAGTCGGTTATCCGCACTGATTCGCCCTCTATTCTCGAATTGGACGTGCCCGGACTGTCGGGAAAGCGTTACCTGGCTCTCACGGGCATTAAAGACGGACGTCTGTTTGTTGAGCCCACCATTTCAGGACATCTGTCATTCGCTCCAGAGGAACTGAAGATGCTCTGGTCTGGTCGGGCGTATGTTTTCTGGAAGAATTTCAGGGGACTACCCCTTGTTCCGTCTTCGGATGCCAAAAAATCTGAAATAGTCAGTTTGCAGAAAATGTTGGCTGATAAAGGGTTTGACAATGTAAGCCAAAACGGTGTCTTTGACGCAGGTACTGCCAGAGCTGTCAAGGCTTTCCAGCGCAACCGCGGCCTGGAGGTAGACGGAATAGTGGGTGGCAAGACTTTACTCTTCCTGTATCGGGAAGGGGGCGAATTTCCTTCGCCCCGACTCAATCGTGATAAGGGTGAAAACAGGGGATGAGTTCAATACTGAAAGCCCTGAAAAAGGTTGAAGAGGAGAAGTCGTCCGGCAGGAACGGAAACGCGGATGTTGCCAGGGGCATCCTCATGGGCGTTCCCCGACGCACCGGTAAGCCCGGCTGGGTGCTTCCGGTATCCGTTGCAGGTGCTGCGTTTGCTGCTGCCTTGCTGACGTACCTGCTGACAGGTGGGGCTGCTTCGCGAAACAAAGAGGTTTCCACCACCGTCCCCATGAAGGTAATGCCGAAAGTCGGTGACGGAACCGGTCAGACGGAGGCATTGGCGCCGGCATCCAGCCCGCGAGAGTTGTCTCGGAAGGATGAACGTTCAGCTGCTGCCGTGTCAAAACCGCCCATGGACAGTTCCGAGAGAATTGTCGGCGCCACCCTGCCTTCCGGGAATGGGCCTTCATTCCATTTGTCGAAAATCCCGGATGCAACCGGCAGATCTTCAGTTGAGCAGAACCGGGTACAAGCTGTTTCCAAGCCCACAGCACATGCCGCCGAAACGGTCCAGACGTCTCAAGTTCGTTCTTTGCCGACATTGAAGGTGTCCGGCATTGCCTGGCAAAAAGATGGTGCCGACAGGCTGGCCGTCGTCAACGGCATGCCGGTAACCGAGGGTATGAACATTGATGGCGCACGTGTGGAAGAGATTTTTCAGGATAAGGTGCGTTTTTCTTTTGAAAAACGAGCATTTGATGTGGCGGTGGGAAAAGAATCGCAGTAGCCGAGTAAGGACGCGGGCCGAATTTCGGTAGTGAGAGCGGCAGGCATACTAATCCGCAAGGAAGAGTCAGGGGAGTAATGAATATTAACGGACTTGAAAGCAATGCCACAGCAACTTCGCGGCAAGCAAATTTTTGTTGACAAGAGGATGATTGAAGTTTATATCTTCTGATATCCTCGATCAGGCCAAAGAATTTTTCCTATCGTTTATCCCAATACTTAGAAGCCTCATTTAACCCAGCGGGGTTCAATACCCGATTTAACCAAAATACCGATTTGTCTGCACTATATCAGTTTATACGAGTCATCAGAGTTACTTCCACAACATGCAAATAGCTTCTGGCATAGAATCAGGACATTCCCCCCTCATGCACTAATTAAGGTTTTTCACCACCAATTGCACATTTCAGACAGCTTTTCCCGAGTGTTTGATTGTCGTCTATCAAAAAGAGATATATGCTTGTTCTGCAGGAGAAAAAATGAATTTACAGGAATTGAAAAGCAAGAAGATTAACGAATTGGCCGCAATCGCGAAGGACCTCCATATCGAGGGAGCTTCAAACCTGCGCAAGCAGGACCTGATTTTTGCCATTCTCAACGCCCAGACTGAAAAAAACGGAATGATTTTCGGGGAGGGGGTGCTTGAAACTCTGCCTGACGGTTTCGGTTTCCTCCGCGCGCCCGACTACAACTATCTCCCCGGGCCGGATGACATTTATGTCTCTCCGAGCCAGATCCGCAGGTTCAATCTGCAGACCGGCGATACCGTTTCGGGGCAGATAAGGCCTCCGAAAGAGGGCGAGAGATATTTTGCCCTGTTGAAGGTGGAAACCGTCAATTACGAGCCTTTGGAAGGAATCCGCGATAAGGTTCTTTTCGATAACCTTACTCCCCTTTATCCGATGGACAAGGTCAAGCTTGAAACGGCTCCGGACAACATGCCAATGAGAGTTATGGAACTGATTGCCCCCATTGGAAAAGGGCAGCGCGGCCTCATCGTCGCCCCGCCTCGTACCGGCAAGACCATGCTGATCCAGAATATCGCCAACTCGATCGCCTCGAATCACCCTGAGGTCTTTCTTATCGTCCTCCTCATTGACGAGCGCCCCGAGGAGGTGACCGACATGCAGCGTTCGGTGAGGGGTGAAGTCGTCTCCTCGACATTCGACGAGCCGGCTGCCCGGCACATCCAGGTTGCCGAGATGGTTATCGAAAAGGCAAAAAGGCTTGTGGAGCATAAAAGGGACGTAGTCATCCTGCTCGACTCCATCACCCGTTTGGCGCGGGCCTACAATACCGTGATCCCGCCTTCCGGTAAGGTTCTTTCAGGTGGTGTCGATTCGAATGCGCTCCATAAACCCAAGCGCTTCTTCGGTGCTGCCCGCAATATTGAAGAAGGCGGTTCCCTGACTATCATCGCCACCGCCCTGGTTGATACCGGCAGCAAAATGGATGAGGTAATTTTCGAGGAATTCAAGGGGACCGGCAACATGGAGTTGCATCTGGATCGCAAACTGGTCGAGAAACGTGTTTTCCCCGCGATCGACATGAATAAGTCCGGTACCAGGAAGGAAGAGCTCCTCATCGACAAGGCGGCTCTCAACCGGATATGGATCCTGCGCAAGGTGCTTCATCCTATGAATGTAGTGGACAGCATGGAGTTTCTTATCGGCAAACTCGCAGAAACCAAGACAAATCAGGACTTCCTGGACTCCATGAGCAAGTGAAAAAAATCTTGATAAAATAGCATAAAAGTGCTAGCTTAGCCCTTTCGGATAACGCAATAAGTGAAGAATTGGCAGCGCGCTTTGCAAGGAGGAAAGATATGAAAGAGGGTATTCATCCCAAGTACAATGAGGTCACCGTAAAATGTCTTTGCGGTCATTCCTTTCACACACGTTCAACCAAGCCCGAGATAACGACCGAGATCTGTTCGGCCTGCCACCCTTTCTTTACCGGTAAGCAGAAGCTTATAGATACGGCAGGTCGTGTCGAGAGATTCAAAAAGAGATACGGCATGTAATTGGGCTCCGGTCTTGCTGGTGCAAAGAAAGGGGATTTTGTCCATGGCGAAATCCCCTTATCTGTTTCAAGGTTAGAAACAGTACCGCGCCGTGGTCGGTCGAAAATCCGGATAGCGTTCGCGAAGGCTCCTGAGCAAGTGGCCGGGCAGTATAAAGTCAACGTTGTTCATTACAGGTACATTATGCTGGTCAAACTTATCCATTTTACGCCTAATCCCGAACATGCCGTTGCCCTGGCTGCCCGGCTCTGTTATTCTCCGGTTACCATTGATGCTCTTCAGGAGAAGATTTCCGGAGACGATATTAAGGGGTTTCTAGAGAAGATCATGTCTCTGGGGCATCAGTCGGTCCTGGAGCACGCCTCCTTCACATTCGGCATCGAGGGTGTGTCAAGAGTGACGACCCATCAACTTGTTCGCCACCGTCTTGCCTCTTTCTCCCAACAATCCCAGCGTTATGTTTCCCACAAGGAGCGGTTTGCCGCCATTACGCCCACCAGTATTGCCGCACATCCCGAGATAAGAGAACGCTTTGCGGAACAATTGCGGTCTATTCACCGTTTTTACGCCGAGATGATCGAAGCCGGCATTCCCGCTGAAGATGCAAGGTACATTCTGCCAAACGCCACGGAAACAAAGATAATGGTGACCATGAATGCCAGGGAACTGTTTCATTTTTTCCGCCTGCGCTGCTGTGAGCGTGCCCAGTGGGAAATCCGGGAAATGTCTCTTGAGATGCTCAAGCTCGTGAAAGCGGTTGCTCCGACAATCTTCCGGAATGCCGGTCCGGGGTGCCTCAACGGTCCGTGCCCAGAAGGTCCCATGACCTGCGGGAAGGCCTCCGAGACAAGGGATTTTTACAAGAATCTGTAGGCAGGGCCGATCTTGGGGCAAAGGGTTTTCTACCGGTGCGTGTAGGAAAAGTGCCTATGAATGAGGTGGAGATGTCAAAAATAAATATTGGCGGGCAAGCAGTAATAGAAGGGGTAATGATGCGGGCGCCACGCTCTGTGGCCATCGCGGTCAGGCGCCCATCCGGCGAGATAGTGGTCAGGAAAGACCTGGTTATTCCACTTTCGGAGCGCTTTCCTGTCGTCAAGCTTCCCATAATTCGAGGCGCTGTCGCCCTTTTCTCTTCACTTGTCATGGGCATGAAAGCGCTCAATTTTTCGGCTAATGAAGCCATTGTCGAGGAGGGAAAGGAAAAGGAAGAGATGAGCCCCATGATCATGGGGGGTACTATTGCCGTTGCCCTGCTCTTTGGCATAGCTCTTTTTTTCATCCTTCCTCTCTACCTGACGAAGCTGCTGGTCCCCGTCATAGGTACGTCGAATATAATCTTTAACCTTGTGGATGGCGTCATAAGGGTAGCCGTATTTCTGCTTTACGTATTTTCAATTTCAAGGATGAGTGACATAAAGCGCGTTTTTCAATATCATGGCGCCGAGCACAAATCGATTTTTGCATTTGAGGCGGGAGAGACGCTCACCGTCGAGAATGTGAAAAAATTCAGCCGTCTCCATCCGCGTTGTGGAACCAGCTTTCTCCTGATAGTGATGCTGGTCAGCATCTTCGTATTTTCGCTGATCCCCAAACTGTGGCCATTCTATCTGAAAGCAGGCGCACGCGTCGTGCTGCTTCCCCTGATTGCCGGCGTCTCGTACGAATTCCTGAAATGGAGCGCCAGGCACGAAAAATCTCCACTGGTCAGAACCCTCATTGCCCCCGGGCTTGCCCTGCAAAGGCTTACCACCCGAGAGCCGGACGAGAGCCAGCTGGAAGTCGCCATCCGCTCCATGGAGGAGGCCCTCGATGTGAATGAGGGATATAAGGACGATCGGCTGGTCATTTGAGCGAGTCTGAAGTAACCCATGTGATTGACGCCCAGGCCGGGCTCATTTCATTTTACACCCCCGAGTCCCACATTGTTTGGCCGGGGTTTGTGCATTTAGAGGAATCAGCGGACTGGTAACCGGAAGTTGTGCGGGAACGTCGCCGAGAAAATGACAAGAACCCGTGTCTTTCCTGTCATCACCGATAAATATGAGGAAGTGAAATGTTTGACAAGATCGAACAATTGGCAAGGCGATACGAGGAACTCGAAGCGCTCCTCGCCGATCCGGGCGTGCTTTCGAAGCAGGTTGAGTTCAGAAAGCTCAACAGGGAACATGCCGAGCTTTCGCCGCTGGTTGCCGCCTATCGCGACTACAGGAAAGTCCTTACTGAAATAGAAGATAACAAGGAACTTCTCACCGAATCCGACTTGGAGATGCGGGAGATGGCCGAGGCGGAGATAGAACAACTGGAGTGCAAAAAAGGGGCTCTGGAAGGAGAAATAAAGGTCCTGCTTCTGCCGAAGGATCCCAATGACGACCGCAATGTCGTATTGGAAATTCGGGCCGGGACCGGAGGCGACGAGGCTGCGCTTTTCGCCGCGGACCTGTTCAGGATGTACAGCCGTTTTGCCGAGAACAACCGATGGAAAGTTGATGTCATAACAGCTTCTGAGTCGGATCTTGGAGGCTTCAAGGAGATCGTTGCCCTGGTGGAGGGACAAGGGGTCTATGCCAAGCTGAAGTACGAATCCGGAACTCACCGGGTGCAGCGGGTTCCCGACACCGAAGCCCAAGGCCGGATCCATACCAGCGCCTGCACGGTTGCTGTCCTCCCGGAAGCGGAAGATATTGACGTGGACATCAATCCGGCCGATCTGAAGATCGATGTGTATCGTTCATCTGGGGCTGGAGGACAGCATGTGAACACCACCGATTCGGCGGTCCGTATCACCCATCTCCCCACCGGGATCGTGGTTGCCTGCCAGGAGGAGAGAAGTCAGATCAAGAACCGCGCCAAGGCAATGAAGGTTTTGAAATCAAGAATGCTGGACATCATGGCCAGCGAACAGAGCGCCAGGATGGCGGCTGACCGGAAACAGCAGGTGGGAAGCGGGGACAGGAGCGAGCGGATCCGGACCTACAATTTCCCGCAGGGGCGTATGACTGATCATCGCATCGGCCTTACACTGTATCGTCTCGATTCGATTATGGCCGGAGACATGGGTGAGATCGCAGATGCCTTGCGCACCCATTTCCAGATGGAGGCTTTAAAGGCTCAGAGCGAGGCGGCATAGGTGAGACACCGGCAAAAGGCAAAGCGCGAAGGGGAAAGGGGAAAACAAATCATCAAACCCTTTAGCCATTTGCACGTAGCCCGGTTCCTTTTCCCGATTTTTATATGAAAAAACAGCAGGAAACGTGGAATGTACTTAAAGTCCTCAATTGGACCAAGGGGTATCTCGCCGAAAAAGAGGTTGAAAACTCGCGCTTGGAGGCGGAGTGGATGCTCTGTGCTGTCCTTGCCATGGACAGGGTTGGACTCTACGTTAATTTTGACAAGCCCTTGTCCCCCAAAGAATTGACGTCCTTCCGGGAGATGGTTACGCGGCGGGCGAAGCGGGAACCGCTCCAGCATATCCTTGGCAGCCAGGAGTTCATGGCTCTCGAATTTGACGTATCGCCGGACGTTCTCATTCCACGTCACGATACGGAGATTCTGGTTCAAGAAGCAGCCAGTCGATGCCCGGGTGCAAAACGGATACTGGACATCGGTGTCGGGAGCGGTTGTGTCGCTATAGCCCTGGCTAAGGTTCTGCCGCAAGCCGAAGTGTTTGGCGTCGACAAATCTAAAAAAGCCCTGGAACTCGCGGAAAGAAATGCCGAACGCAATGGGGTCAGTATGACGTTATTAAATGGGTCATTGTTCGAACCTCTCAAAGGCATGACGTTTGATCTGATCGTTTCCAATCCGCCCTACATTCCTTCGGGGGATATTGCCACCCTTCAGCCTGAAGTGCGGGATTTCGAGCCCAGGGAGGCTCTTGATGGGGGAACAGACGGCCTGGATTTTTATCGGATCATGATTCCTGCTGCACAGGATCATCTAAGCCTTTGCGGATGGCTCCTTTTCGAGGTCGGAATTCACCAGGCACAACAGGTAATCCGGTTTTTCGAGAATGAAGGGTGTTACGATAATCTGTTTACGGCCAGGGACACGGGTGGCATAGAAAGGGTGGTCGGGGGACAACTGGTGTCCGCACAACCGGAAAAGCGGGGAAGTAACTAAAGCGGCACCGCGGCTTTCCGCATATCGAAATCTGCGTCACGTTGTGAGCAAGGACGGTTTAGCGAAACGGCTGCATTAACGCATCACACTTAAAGAGGTCATACATTGGACAAGCTTGTAATCAAAGGTGGAAAAAAACTCTCCGGTGACGTAACGGTCAGCGGTTCGAAAAATGCCGCCCTTCCCATATTTATCTCGTCAATCCTGGCTACCGGTACACAGGAAATTCACAATGTTCCGTTCCTGCGCGATATAAACACAACAATCAAGGTTCTGGAAACCCTCGGAGCGAAGGTGGAGGGAAACGGCAACATTGTAAAGATCGACACCTCAAGAATCGACAACCATGAGGCCACGTACGACTTGGTTAAAACGATGCGCGCGTCGGTTCTCGTGCTGGGCCCGCTGCTTGCCAGGCTGGGGAGGGCACGGGTATCCCTGCCGGGTGGCTGCGCTATCGGCGCCCGTCCCATAAATCTCCACCTGAAGGGGCTCGAGGCCATGGGGGCGGAAATTCACCTGACCCACGGTTACGTGGAAGCCAAGGCTCGCAGGCTTCGTGGCGCACGGATAAATTTCGACATTTCCACTGTGGGTGGAACCGAGCACCTTATGATGGCCGCGGCGACCGCCAAAGGGGAAACCACACTTGAAAATGCAGCCCGGGAACCGGAAATTATGGACCTTGCGGAAGTCCTCTGCAAGATGGGGGCAAAGATTGAAGGCGCCGGAACGGACACCATACGCATTACCGGCGTCAGCGAATTGCAGCCGTTTACGCACGCGGTCATGCCCGACCGGATAGAGGCGGGAACTTTCATGATTGCCTCAGCTATAACAGGTGGGGACATAAGGATCCACGGCATGCGATTGGAGCATCTCGATGCCCTTGTCTTCAAGTTGCAGGACGCCGGAGTTGAGATAAGCAACAAGGACAACGTGGTGCGCGTCAAGGGACCGCGCAAAATAAAGAGCGTCAATATCAAAACCAGGCCCTACCCCGGCTTCCCGACCGATATGCAGGCCCAGATGATGGCTCTCATGACGGTTGCAGAAGGCACCAGCGTTATCAGTGAAAACATTTTCGAGAACCGCTTCATGCATGTCTCCGAGCTGCTTCGCTTTGGCGCCGATATCATCATCGAAGGGAATACGGCCACGGTAAAGGGAGAGAAAAAGCTTTCAGGTGCACCGGTAATGGCCACTGATCTGCGCGCTTCGGCATCACTTATTCTTGCCGGACTGGCCGCGGAAAACACCACCGAGGTTTCGCGCATCTACCATCTGGACCGCGGCTATGAGGCTATTGAAAAGAAGCTGGCAGGGCTTGGTGCAGATATAAAAAGGGTAAAAGAAGATTAGATTAGATACTGGCGACTAGCGGCTAGTAACTGGCGGCTAGTTTTGTCCATAGGTTTTTCGATGACTGATTTCATAACCATTGCCATTCCAAAGGGCCGCATCCTTCAGGACTCGGTTGCCCTCTTCAAGAAAATAGGGATCGATTGCGAGGAGCTCCTTTCCGATACACGGAAGCTCATCTTTGAGAACATGGAGCAGAAGATGCGCTACATGATCGTGCGGGCTACCGACGTTCCCACCTATGTGGAGTACGGCTGCGCCGACTTGGGCATAGTCGGAAAAGACACTCTCATGGAGCAGGACAAGGATCTGTACGAGCCCGTTGATCTGAAATTCGGCTACTGCAGGCTGGTCGTTGCTGAACCTGCGGAGTTGTCCCGCAACGACGATCCGGCGAGTTGGTCCGATATCCGTATTGCCACCAAGTATCCGAATGTTACCGAGAAATTCTTTGCCGGCAAAGGCGTGCAGGTGGAGATTATCAAGCTGTACGGCTCCATAGAGCTGGCGCCCCTGGTCGGCCTTTCAGAGCGGATAGTGGATCTGGTATCCACCGGCGAGACCCTGAAACAGAACGGTTTGGTGGAGGTCGAGACCATAGCCGAGATTACCAGCAGGCTGATTGTCAACCGGGCCAGTCTGAAAACCAGGTACAAACGTATCAGCGATATTATCGGGGGGCTGGAGAAACATGTTTCATGAAATACAACTCCCCCGTTGTTTTGGGGATCTAAAATGAAATTCCTCGATATTCGCGAAAATGATTTTGAGTCTCAGTTTGCCTCAATCCTCGCCAGGGGAGAGGAAGTCGGCAAAGAGGTTGAAGCAGTTGTCCTGAACATCATTTCAAATGTGCAGGAGCGGGGTGATGCCGCGCTTCTTGAGTATACGGAGAAGTTTGACCGTCTCGGGCTCGACGCAGGGGGTCTCGAAATCACCGAGGAGGAGGTCGACAGTGCATTCTCCGAGGCGCAAGATGCGGATGTCGAGGCTCTCCGCCTGGCAGTGGAAAGGGTGACCCGTTTTCATGCGAAACAGAAGCACGAGTCATGGTTCTCCACGGATGAGCCGGACATTATTCTTGGCCAGATGGTTCGGCCCCTTGCCAGGGTCGGTATTTACATTCCGGGCGGAAAGGCGAGCTATCCAAGCAGTGTCATTATGAATGCCATTCCCGCAAAGGTTGCGGGAGTCCGTGAAGTCATAATGGTGGTTCCGACTCCGGACGGCGAGATCAATCCGCACGTGCTGATTGCCGCCAGGCTTTCCGGAGTGGACAGGATTTTTCGTATCGGCGGTGCCCAGGCCGTGGCTGCCCTGGCCTTCGGAACGGAAACCGTACCGAAAGTCGACAAGATTACCGGACCCGGCAACATCTTTGTGGCTACGGCGAAAAAACTGGTCTTCGGCCGTGTTGGAATTGACATGATCGCCGGTCCGAGCGAAATACTGGTAATAAACGATGGCAGCGGCGATCCAGCACACATTGCAGCCGATCTTCTTTCCCAGGCTGAGCACGATGAACTGGCGTCATCGATCCTCATAACTACGGACAGAAGTTTTGGTCAACGGGTTGTTGGTGAAGTGGAAAGGCAGTTGCTGGAACTGTCCCGGCAGGCCATAGCGGGGAAATCCTGGGAGAAATATGGCGCCGTGATTATTGCCGGCAACCTGGATGAAGCCATAGAGTTT
>DATEVI010000468.1:0-3613 GCA_035281865.1 Geobacteraceae bacterium
GGCATATTCCAAGGCCTTCGGGCTCTCCACGGCGACAAAACCCTGGAAAAACAATTGCGCGACCACATCCGCGCCGCCATCCGACGCCCCTCCTTATTTTTCCCTCACATGGCGCGCCATGCATTGCGCTTCCCGCCGCCCCTCACCATATTCGGACGCATCAGGGTCGAGCGCAACGGCGAGCACAGGGGCAAGGTCGACATCAAAAAAGCCGGTATCTTTGCCATTACCGTCGGTGCGAACCTCCTGGCCTTTGAAGCCGGCTTCATCGGCGGGAACACCTGGGAAAAGCTCGAACTCCTCAGGCAGCGGGGAGTTCTCGCCCGTGGCGACCTTGAAACAATAGAAGAAGCGTTCACCTTCCTGGTCCAATTTCGTCTACAGTGGCAACTGCGGGAACTGGCCGCAAACGGCAAACTCACAAACCATGTCGACCCGCTGGCCATGACCGACAATGAGCGATACCAGTTCCGTCAAGCACTCAAAGGGGTCAACGCCTTCCTGCGTATCATGAACAACCGCTACCAACTCAACTTCATCTCTCGCTGACCCTGTCGTAGGGCCGACGCATGCGTCGCCCCTACGAAAGACGCCCCTCAGGAAACGCGTAGCTCATCACTTTTCATGGAATTTTCAATACCGGACCAGGTGGGGAAATCAGAGGGTATTTGGGTTGGAGGTGACACGGGACTCCGCCGCCTGAATGTCCCGCAGACCGGTTTCCCGCCGCAGATACTGCAGAATCTCCTTCAGATTCTCGACGATTATCCGTTCATCTTTGGGAAATTCGTTGGGGAGGAGCTCCAGGGTGAGGGTCTCGTCGTATCCCACGGTGCTCAGGTGGTTCAGGAAGCGGGTCAGGGGGAGGATACCCCGGCCAGGGAGGAGGTGTTGCCGGCCGTGGCCGTAATCGGAGAAATGGATGTTCCTGACCCGGCCGCTGCCGTAAAAAAGATAAAAATCACCGATAAAGTTAGTCTTCCCCGACCCCATGTGGGTACAGTCAAAGGTCTGGTAGAGGTTCCTCTCGGTGATAAACTCGACCATCTTTTCGCTCTGGGAAAGGATGTTCTCGTTGATCTTGAGGCTACCCTCCCACGGCATGTTTTCCAGAGCAAGGCTCACCTTTCCCCCTCCTACCTCTTCCTGGAAATCGCTGACACGGTACATCCAGCGCCAGAAACGGAGCTCGAAACCGACCCAGGAGGGGGGATGAAAGGTGACCAATGGAACCCCGGCATCGGCCGCCAGCTCTACGGACCTTTTGAGGGAGTCAATCGGGTTGCCCCAGCCGTCCAGTCGCATGAAGGGGGCGTGGATGGAGAGGATGGGCATGACACTGGAAAGCTCCGCCACCAATTTGCGCGCATTGACATGCTCAAAATCCTGGTTGATGATCAGCTCCAGACCGTCGAATCCCGCCTCCGCGGCCATCTCGAAGACCTTCTGGAGGGGAAAGATAAAGAGTGTCCCTGTGGAGACGGAGAACAGCATAGTCCCACTCAACCCTGCCCGGCAAAAATTGGATACACTACGACTTCCCGCGTAAGTTAGCTTTTGACGGGCTGAATAATAGCAAATTTGCCAATGGAAATCTGCTACTTATATGCACCGAGCAACATTTTCTCGATTGCGATCGCACGAACTCACCCTCGACCTGTGTCCGCACGGGTTCCCCAGGAGGTAGAGCGCATTCGGAAAAGACTGAAAAAAACTTTCGCTTTCATCTTTGCAAGGAAACGCGTCGGCCGGCCGGGCCGGAAGCTCAGGCGGCAGAACCGGCCAGGACTGGCGGATGAAACACGGGAAGGTCCCAAGGGAAATCAGCGAACGATATAGACCGAATGGCTGGCGTGCAGGGCAACCTTGGTCGAGACGCTCCCCATCAGCGTCCGCTTGACCCGCCCGGAACCGGAGGAGCCGATGACGATGACGTCGATTTCTTCCTCCTCGGCATAGGCCATGATCTCTTCGGCGGCATCACCGTATACCACCACGCTTTCCAGGGGGACATCGGCCTCGGAAGCGGCCTTTTCGATCACGTAGAAGATCCGCTTGCGCTTCTCTTCCCAGTCGGGCCGCTCTGTCGCCGGTGGGGATGGAAAAAAATCTGTGAATGAGGGTGCCCGCATGCTGGGCAGTACCAGGATGGCATAGACCTTGCTTTTGAAACGGGTTCCGGAAACGGTGGCGAGACGCACCGCCTCCTCCGCCGCCTTGTCGGACTGGGGGGAACCATCGATAGCCACCAGGATCTTCTTGCTCAGGTTCAGCATCACACTCTCCCATGGAGATAAGACCCGTCAAATCTAGCGGAAAGCGAAGAGCCTGTCAACGCCGCCGGTCGCCGAAAGGCGATACGAAGTATTTATTAATGTTGACTTTTATAGAACATGATTTTATAGTTTGCCAAATCTTGCGACACTCAGACCCTCCGGCCGACAAGGCAAGGTGAACAGATTTCGCAGAAATTTCCATTCTGCTTGACATGCGATGCAGAATTCATAAGATGGAGACGTCGCACACGTTGATTTCAATCACAAGAGGGAAGAACTGATCATGGCCAAAAAAGACAAATCCGAATATATCATTCAGGCGGTTTCCCACGCTCTCGACCTCCTCGAACAGTTTCACGGCGATGTGGACGAGCTGGGGGTCACCGAACTCAGCAAGCGACTCAAACTGCATAAGAATAACGTCTTCCGGCTGCTGGCGACCCTCGAATCGCGCGGCTACATCGAACAGAACCGGGCCACCGAGAATTACCGGCTCGGCCTCAAGGCCCTCGAACTGGGACAGACCTTCATCAAACAGATGGGGCTGCTGCGCCAGGCAAAGCCGATTCTGGAAAAACTGGTGCAGGAGTGCAACGAAACCTCCTACGTCGCCATCTTCAAGGAAGGCTTCGTCGTCTACCTGGACGTGGTCGAAACCGACCTGACGGTCCGGGTCGTCTCCCGTGTCGGCTCCCGGCTGCCCGTTCACTGTACCGCATCCGGCAAGGTTCACCTGGCGCACATGTCCGAGGAGGAAATCGACAGCATTCTTCCCGCCAGAGAGTTGAGAGCCTATACGCCCACCACCTACACCGACCGGGAAATGCTGAAAAAAGATCTGAAACAGATCGCCGAACAGGGGTACGCCATCGACAACGAGGAGATGGATCCCGGCGTCCGTTGTGTTGCCGCGCCGATTCGCGACTACACTCGCCGCATCGTCGGCGCCCTGAGCCTCTCCGGCCCTTCCATGCGCTTCACGGATGAGCGCATGGAGAAAGAACTGATCCCGATGGTCAAACAGGCGGCTGATGAACTTTCGACCCGCCTCGGCTTTCACAAGTAAGAGAAGGTCTGCCGGCCCCTGGAGAACCGAACTAAAACCCCCTGACGCCAGGGGGTTTTTTTATCCCGGGAACAAAGATTTCATGACGATTGAGGAAGAGGTGGAACGGGGCCGTCGGGACGGGGTCGGCAGGGAAGAGAACCTTCCCTTTCTGCTGTCTCCTGCCAAACCGGCAAAGGCTGGCATACTTCTGGTTCACGGATTTACGGCCTCCCCCTGGGAGATGCGGCTCTTCGGCGAGGCACTTGCAGCGGAAGGGTACCTCGCCCTC
>DATEVI010000469.1:0-3329 GCA_035281865.1 Geobacteraceae bacterium
TTCCCGCCAATTCGCTTATGGCTTGTGCATGATCGTCCTGCCGGACAATGCCCGGATCAGCACCGGACTCGGCGGCGGCGTTACCGGCAACGCTTGCCCAGGCAACGACCAGGGCGACGGTAACCAGTTTTGCCCATCGGGAAATGAGCGGCATCAGACGTTGGTGTTTCATGAACATCATCCCCTCCTTGATGTTCCTCAATTTTACCATCTGCCGTTACCTTGTCCACCATATCGACACAATAGTCGCGGTTTCCAGCGCATGACCGGCGCTGGTCGAGTCCGGTCTCAGTGAGCGGGAATGACAACAAAAAACCTGTCAGACGTTATTGGACAGGTTTATGAATCAGTTTCATTTTTCGGGATCAAGCCTGGCTTCCGTGAGGGTACACCACCAAGTGCCGCCTCGGTTCCCTTCCAACACTCGTTGTCGCAAGACCATAGCCGGAGATCATCCGGTGTTGAATCTTGCGTAGCGCCGATCTCCTGGGGCGCAGGGCGACTTCGACGCCTTCCTCCATCACCCTTTGAATAGCTGTTTCCGCTTCCTGCACCGCTTCCTGGATTTCCTCGTCGTCGACTCCCTGCACGATATTGAATACCCTTTGCAGTAAACGGCGAATTTCCGACGTGGTGTTCCTCTTCACCATGTGAACCGGCGCATCGGACAGTCTCGTAAGCCGTTTCAGCCCGAGGTCTTCGGCGCGGGAACGAAGGGCGATGATCACATCGGCCTGCTCAGGTCTGCCGCCGATACGAACATCTAAACCAAGTTCGCGAGTGACACGCTCGAGGAGTTCGCGGCTCACTCCATGGGGATATATCCGGGCAGGCCCTGTGTAAACAGGCAATTCACCGGCAAAGACATGTGTCTCCTCCTCCTGTATGACCGGTTCCGCCTGCGGCTCTTCAACCTCGACTTGTCCGCTTACAGCCAGCTTTCTCCGTTCGCAGCGCGGCTGGAAGCCACGCAATACGGTATCGACAGCCTTTGCCGTATCCTTGTGGATGCTTACTTCGTTGCGGCCCTCCATCTCGATCAGGATTTCGAACGTCGGCGGTGCTTTCCGTTCGTTGACAGTCTTGGTGGTGCCCCGCCTGCGGGCCTCTTCATCGCTCAAGGTAACGGTCTGCACCCCGCCCACCAGGTCGGAAAGCGTCGGGTTCATTATCAGATTTTCCAGGGTATTACCGTGGGCGGTACCGATGAGTTGCACTCCACGTTCAGCTATAGTACGGGCAGCGGCAGCCTCCGCCTCGGTACCTATTTCATCAACGATAATCACTTCGGGCATGTGGTTTTCCACCGCCTCGATCATAACCGCATGCTGGCGGTCCGGCCGCGGCACCTGCATGCGCCGCGCCGCGCCTATTCCCGGATGCGGAATGTCACCATCGCCCGCTATCTCGTTCGATGTGTCGATCACAATCACACGCTTGTGGAAGTCATCGGCCAGAACCCGCGCCATTTCCCGCAGCTTGGTGGTTTTGCCCACTCCCGGTCGCCCGAGTATCAGGAGGTTTTTGCCCGTTTCGACCAGATCCCTTAAAATCTCTATGGTGCCGTAAATCGCCCTTCCCACTCTCAAGGTCAGGCCGATGATCTGCCCTTTGCGGTTCCTGATGGCGGATATCCGGTGCAGAGTCCTCTCGATACCGGCCCTGTTGTCGTCCGTAAATTCTCCCACCAGTGCCAGGGCATGTGCGAGATCTTCGTGACTGACCGGTTTTTCGCTCAGCCGTAAAACCTTGTCCGGGAAACGCGCCTCCGGCGGGCGTCCCAGGTCCATTACCACTTCAATAAGCTGATCGACCGGCATTTTATGCAGGGCCGCCTGCAATGCGGCGGGAAGAGCAGCCACCAGCAGATGGACATCTTCAATGGCAGTTGAAGTTTTCTTACGACTGTTTACCATGCTTCTTCTCCCTGTTCAGGACTTTCATGTTGGGTCACTTGTACTTTCCCCGTAAAAAAAGTATAGCACACATCCGCGCTGCAATGCTTTCCCATAGGGGTTGTGTGCCATGTCTTGCGGCCGGTTTCGCTGGAATTGATAAGTGAAAAAATGGAGCAAAATGGGGGGGGGAAGTTCTATTGACAGTCAACTTGATGCAAAACAGGAAAGACGATTAATCAGCCACGGACACACACAGACAAATGCGGACTATTCAAAATCCACACATGAAGAATATGTCCTGATTGCATCTGTGTGTGTCCGTGGCAAAAATGGTTTTGTTTGAAGTCATTTGTTTAAATCCGGCTATTCCGGATCAGGCGGGATCCAATTGAAGGGTGCCGAGAAACCGGTGCGTTCCCCGGGTGAAAGGAACCGAGATTGCGCCGTTATCGGCCAGAACGTCTATTACATATTCCTTGCCGCTGATGATGGTAGGAGTCGAAAGGCAAATATCCGCACCTCTTTCGGACAGAACCATCTTCATCTCGCCGGCGAGCATGTTGGCAACCTCGCCTACGGCGTCGTGGATGTCGGAATCCCCTTCCAACTCGTCCGGTTCCATGCCCAGCATTGCGGCAGTCACCTCTTTCGCGAAATCCTCGGGAATATGCACGCCAACCATGCCGGGACAGCTCCCACCGAGACCGACCAGAGCTGAAATGCTGCAATTGAACTTCGTATGGGCTTCGTCGGAAAAGCCTTCTTCGACGATGTCTTCCATGAAGATCATGGTTGAAAATATCTGTTTCACTGAAGTGGTTATGCTTTGTGCAAGTTCCTCATTGGAAATAATCGCTGTGACCTGGTTGGCGGAAGTCATCCTTCTCCTCCTTGTTGACGTGAATAATAATAAACGACTTGCCCTACAAACAATGATACTTATCGGACAAAGTGACGAGAACTGAAATCATTTTTTCATTAGCAGCATGTTTTCGCCCGGCATATCGTCAAGGTTCCGTGGATCATTCCTTCGCGAGGACATCTCAATGCTACAACTTTTGCACGATTTCAGTAAAATTCTCCACATTGTACGGTTTTGCCATCACTGCGCAAAAGCCGTAGTCCCTGTACCGGGCAAGTATCGGGTCATTTGAATATCCGCTTGATACAATGCCCTTTACCTGCGGGTCTATTTCAAGAAGTTTCACCATGGCTTCCCTGCCGCCCATTCCGCCGGCAACGGTCAAATCCATAATAACGGCGTTAAAAGGTTCTTCCGACTCTTTCGCCACCCTGTACAGATCAACTGCTTCGGAACCGTCATCGCACACAACGACGTCATACCCGAGATAATGCAGGATTTCAGACGCTATCTCTCTGATCATTTCATCATCATCCATGACAAGAATCCGCCCCATGCCGGGTACAGGC
>DATEVI010000470.1:0-2152 GCA_035281865.1 Geobacteraceae bacterium
GATACCCTTTTGATAGCACTTTGTCATCTCTATGAAATAAACCAGGAATGGCTGGAAACCGGCACAGGCGACATGTTTAAAAAGCCTTCATTGTCGGTGCAGGACGCGACGTATCGGGGCACCACGGCTATCCCGCTGCTCAGGCAAATACCCTCCGAATTTCCACAACGAATAAATACCGAAGACGTTTCAGATCATGTTTCTCTGCCGAATATGCCTGAAGGGTGTTTTTCAATTATCAACTATGGAGATTTCATGGCGCCGACTATTCGCGACGGTGACCTGGTAATCTTCCAGGCTGACGGGGATATCCGAAACAGGGATATCGTTTTGGTCCACAACAGATGGGGAGAGACAATCCTGAGACGTTACAGGCTCAAGACAAATGAGATATTTCTGGCGCCGGACAACCCTTCCTATGCACCATTCAAACCCGATCCCAACACGAAGATCATCGGAAGAGTTATTGACGTATGGAGGAAAATCAAGCTTTGACGGGTGAGTGACTAACTCTGAAGTGCTTTAAAAATGCTCAGGGCACGGCACAAAAAAAGCCCCGTGTAACCGGGGCTTTTGAGGTTGTCCGCAATCTGATGATCTACAGCTTGCTAACGTTGGTGGCCTGCAGACCCTTGTTGCCCTGAGTGACATCAAAAGAAACCTCTTGACCCTCTTTCAGGGACTTAAAGCCGTCCCCCTGGATAGCAGAAAAGTGAACAAAAACGTCCTCGCCGTTTTCCTGCTCAATGAAACCGAACCCCTTGCTGTCATTAAACCACTTCACGACTCCTTTTGCCATTACTGCTCCCTCCTGTCGCATGCTTTTCGTTATTTTTGGGCTTATCCCGGGCCCGACGAAAATTGAAAGCCAAATATAATTAAATTATACTTCCCGAACAATTAGATCAGGTTACTTGCCTTCCAGCAATGCGGCATGGGCTGCGGCAAGGCGTGCTATCGGAACACGAAACGGAGAACACGAGACATAATCAAGCCCGATTTTGTGACAGAATATGACTGAGGCAGGATCGCCTCCGTGTTCACCGCAAATGCCCAACTTTATACCGGGCCGGGCGGCCCGCCCCTTTTCACATCCCATCCGTACCAACTGACCGACGCCGTCCTGATCCAGCGTTACGAAGGGGTCTTCCGGCAGGAGTCCCATTTCCACATAGAAAGGAAGGAATTTGCCGGCATCGTCGCGGGAAAGGCCGAAAGTGGTCTGGGTAAGATCGTTCGTACCGAACGAGAAGAATTCAGCTTCCCGTGCAATTTCATCGGCAGTAAGCGCGGCCCTTGGAAGTTCTATCATGGTCCCGATCAGATATTCCACCCTGACCCCGTAACGACTCATGACCTCCTCACAAACGCGGACGCTGTTTTCCCTCAGCAACTTGAGTTCCGACACCGTTGCCACAAGCGGAATCATGATCTCCGGAACGAGGCTGAATCCTTCGTTATTAGTCAGCTCACACGCTGCTTCCATGATCGCCTGAACCTGCAGTTCATAAATCTCCGGGAAGGTGACGCCAAGGCGGCAGCCGCGATGGCCGAGCATCGGGTTGAATTCATGGAGAAACTCGACTTTAGCCTTCAAGGCCTGGGCACTGACCCCCATGGTAACAGCCAGGGCCTCGACGTCCTTTGCTTCATGGGGAAGGAATTCATGAAGGGGGGGATCGAGCAGCCTTATGGTAACCGGCAGGCCCTTCATTTCCCGGAAGATGCCGATAAAATCACCCTTCTGCATGGGGAGAATTTTTTCGAGCGCAATTTTCCGCGCCTCGATGCTGTCAGCAAGGATCATCTCCCGCACGGCAGCTATCCGGTCTGCTTCAAAGAACATGTGCTCGGTGCGTGTCAAACCTATTCCTTCGGCTCCGAATTTGCGAGCTACCCTCGCGTCAGCCGGCGTATCGGCATTGGTGCGCACTTTAAGTTTTCTGAATTTGTCCACCCAGACCATAAGGGTGCCGAAGTCGCCGGTCAACTGCGGTGGAACCGTAGGAACATTGCCCAGCATTACTTCACCGGTTGAACCGTCCAGCGTTATCACATCGCCCTTGTTCATGGTTTTGCCGTTGACGGTAAATTCGCTGGCTGCATAATCCACCTTGATTTCGCCGCAGCCCGCCACACAGCATTTGCCCAT
>DATEVI010000471.1:0-2675 GCA_035281865.1 Geobacteraceae bacterium
CCTTTACCGGGAGTTGCTTCTAAAGAATGAATTTGTTTTGTCGAAGCAACTGCTCCGCGCTGGGACGAGTATCGGTGCTAACGTAGAGGAAGCCTTAGCTGGGCAAAGCAGGGCTGATTTTCTCAGCAAGATGTGCATTGCCTCTAAGGAAGCGAGGGAGACGCGATATTGGCTCAGGTTAAGCTTTTAACTTCAAAACCGTGAGATAAATTTACGTTTTTTCATGTGGCCGGAATGATGGCAAGTTGTTGTGTTAATTGAGATAATCCTCGGTGGATCAGATCATAGGCATCTTCAATTTGGGAGGGATGCGCAGCAAATTTAAGGAAGTCATTTTTCATGTTCCTTGAAATCATTGGGTTTTTGAACAAGTTGCCCGAGCAGATTTCCAGCCACAGCCAATTCCAGCCCTTTTTCGTAACCATGTAAAATGATTTGTTATTGGCTTTTGACAGGACACCCCTTGCCTTCAATTTGTTCATTTCATAGCGGATTTGTGCAGGATTTTGGAAATGGCGAGAGAGGTTTTTGCGAAGATGCTCTGTTTTGAAGCCGTAGACTTGGTATCTGGGTTTGAGAAGCTCTTTGGCCAGGGCTTTTTGGCGCTCTTTCCTGAAGTCGGGGGCGCTAACTCGGTGGCCTGCCTGATCCGTTACGGACTTGATGAAGATATCCTGTTCTTGTTCAGAAATAGATGAGACATCCACATCGGCACAGCAGTCTAAGAAGCGGTTATTGCATGCGACACCGGTCCACAGATAGGCCTGCAGATAGAAGGCAGACTTTTTCAGCCCCAGCGATCTGGGGTTGTTGATGGTGGTTTCCGTGCGGATGAAAAAACCGGTTTTATTGTACTGCTTGATGGAGTTGCCCCGGAACCAGTGTTTGATGCAGGCGTCATTGTCGTAGAGTCTCCAGAAGGTCTTGGATTTGGAGCCGCGATGGGGCCTGCGGCTGAAGATTTGGGTGATGCTCTCGGGCAATCCGAGGCGTTGGAACTTATCCAGGAGCCGTTCAAAGAGACTGGTGCAGAAGCGCGCTGACCGAAACACGATATTGGAGGAGATTTCCACCTGGGAGAGATACCATTCATGCTGGAGATACTTGGAACACGTGGAATATTTTCCTTTGTCGAATTTGAAGAAGATGTCCATCCAGTGGTTGACTCTGTTTATGACTGCTCTGCCATCGAGTAACTCCGCCGCCCTCTTTAGGGCTTCAGGGTTGTCAACATCGACAAAGGCGTTGTCATGACGGCGGTAATGAACGCCCTGCTTGTCCAGTTGTACCTGAATGGCGTTGTGGCCATTGAAATAGAATTCGCACTCGAAGGGCAGGTAGGATGAGATTTTCAGATAGCAGGGGCCTCCTAAAAGCCGGTCGTGAAAGTAGATGTAGTACTGCTTCACCGGTTTGCGACAATCGTAGAGCCGCTCGTATTTCTTGTTGTCTTTTGAGGTGAGTTCGCGACATGCAAAGGTACGCACAGGTTCCTTGTCCGTCAGGATGCAATACGGGCGGTCCCCTTTACCGGTGTCAAGCTGGGCATATCGTTCTTGAACAAACTTCTGTTTGGCGCCGTCCGTGCCCCCTCCCATAGAAGGCCACCAGTGAATGAGGATACCCATCGCCTGGGCAACCTTCTGGATATGGGCGTTCAACTGGTCGGTCAAAAGGCGCATGACGCCATTGGAGAGTTTCTTGAACCCCATCGCCCTGAGGAACTTGACCACACCTGCCGGAAAGAACAGCCACCGGATGTACCCTCTCAGGATAACGCGATCGAAGCAATTGTATTTGAACTTGATATTCGGGGAGAATTGTTGCACAAAGGAATTATTCACGGGCGGCTCCTTCCTATGGGGTTTTTCTTTGCAGAGCATTCCATACAGGACTGCCCGTGAAAAATCAATGACATGAAAGTGGCACAGGGCAAGGGGATAGAAGAGCAAAATGATGGCAATAGAAAGGCAAGACCTTTCTCAATTATATCCGGGATTTGCCCCGGCCAAACCTAACAATCGCACCTCTATCCCCTTGTCTTTCGCCTCTTTCGAACTTCAGTTCGGTAAACGGTATAGAAGATGGTGAACGGTGAGCGAAAGTTGGGGACGGGTTCATATATGCCCGTAATTAAAAATAACTGTAAGAGGGGCGATATGCTTTTAGGTGTTACGTAAAACCTGACTCGGATATGAATGATATATTCAGCCTAAGGAGTGACCAATGAGATTTACAGAAAAAAGTGTTCATGCTGTCAAAGACGCTGTCCGCGCTGCCTTTCCCGGTCAATCCAAGGTGTTTCTGTTTGGTTCCCGGTTATATGACGACAAACGTGGAGGCGACATTGACTTGCTGGTGGTGAGCGATTTGCAACGCAGCGCAATGGAAGCAGCTAAAATCAAGGCAGTTGTTAAAATTCAGATGGCCTTGGGAGATCAAAAGATAGACATGGTTGTCACATCTGATCCACATCTGGATTCACGACCGGTGGTGCGCGAAGCGTTGCGGAATGGAGTTGAACTATGACCGATATCTTGCGGCTTAAAGTTGAGTCGGCGCTGCTTGAGGGCGAGGCTCATCGGTTGCGTCTAATAAGCTGCACGGGGAAACTGACGCCATTCTTCCCGCTTGCGTCCGAATCGCTTGAGGGCCTGGCGGATGAAACGGTTTCT
>DATEVI010000472.1:0-3001 GCA_035281865.1 Geobacteraceae bacterium
TGCCGACGGCGATTTCAGTCCCTGTCCGATCAGGGGAGGGCAAAGTGGCGATGCTTCAAGTCAGGTGCGAGAAGGAGACGAGATCGGAGAGCTGAGCAATGCGTTGCACGGCATGGTGGAGAATCTGAATTCGATGGTGAAAAGCGTCAACTGCTCGGTGGACCAGTTGTCCGTCATTTCCGGCAATATCTCGGGCGCATCCAAGAGGGTGCTGGACGCCGCCGAAATCCAGGCGGACGCGGCCAACAATACTTCATCGGCCATGACACAGATCAACTCGTCGGTGAAGGGAGTGGCGGAGAGTGTGGACAGTGTTTCACAGTCGGCAGCGGAAAGCTCTTCTTCGATCGCGGAAATGGCTTCAAGCATGGTGGAAATGGCACACAGCGTGGAAATATTGGCTGGTTCCGTGGAGGAGGTAAGTTCTTCGATCATTGAGATGACAGCCGCCATAAAGCAGGTGGGATCAAACGTCGGCAGCCTTCTGGAGTCTGTCGAAACCACTGCCCTGTCGATTGCAGAGATGGACGGCTCAATAAAACATATCGAGGAAAATGCCTCGGATACCGCTTCCATCGTCCAGGAAGTAAGCGCCGATGCGGCTACCGGACAGAATGCGGTACAGGCCGTCATCGACGGTATGGATGAGATCAGGCAATCGTCCAGGACCACCTCCGAAGTCGTTAAAATCCTTTCGGCACGGGCAACGGCCATCGGCAATATCCTGTCGGTCATCGACGAGGTCGCCGACCAGACCAAGCTTCTGGCTCTGAATGCCGCCATTATCGCATCCCAGGCCGGGGAGCACGGCAAGGGCTTCTCCGTCGTCGCGGACGAGATAAAAAAGCTTGCCGAGCGCACCAGCAGTTCCACCCGCGAGATAGAAGCGGTTATCAGGGGAGTCCAGGACGAGACACTCAGGGCGGTCGAAGCCATCGGCCAGGCGGAAAGAAGAATTGAGGACGGGGTGATCCTCTCCCGCAAGTCGGGTGAAGCCCTGGACAAAATAGTTACCGGCGCGGAAAAGGCATCGCAGCGCATGGAAGAAATCGCACGGGCGACGGTCGAGCAGGGGAAGGGGAGCGGCATGATCCGGGAGGCCATGGAGCAAATAACCGATATGGTCGAACAGATTGCCAGGGCGACACACGAACAGGAGAACGGTAGTGGACAGATAATCGATAACGTGACGAAGATGAAGGAGCTTACCGGCCAGGCAAAAAACAGCACGCTGGAACAGAGCCGTGTGGCCGCCCTAATTGCGAGGAACAGCGAAGAGATAACCGATATGATGCGGCAGATTAACCGCATCTGTGACGAGCAACAGCGCGGCAGTGAACAGGTCATGTCGGCCGTGGCGGACATTCAGGGCTCTACCACGATCAACCTTGAGGCGACCCAGGTAATGAAGGACGCCCTGGCAAAACTTTACAGCCACACGGAGATATTGAAAAACGAAATGAATGTTTTCAGGGTTTGAACAAGGGAAATTGCCCCTTCTTATCCTTTACCTTTCGGCCAGTGCCAGCCGTATCCCAAGTGAGGCGAAGACGCCGGCGGAGAGCCAGGCGAAGTACCTTGCCATGCGAGGTCTCCTGAGGACTGCGTTCCCCACGCTGCCCGAGAGGAAGCCGATCACGCTGAAAACGATGACCGCCTGTGCCATGAAAATGAATCCCAGCAGTAGCATCTGCGCGGCGGCGTTCCCGGAGTGTCCGGAAACGAACTGGGGCAGAAAGGCAAGAAAGAAGAGCGCCACCTTCGGATTGATCACATTCATGATGAAACCCCTTCTGAATAGAACCCCCCACCCTTGATTGTCCGTTACCTTTTGCAGCATCACTCCCTGATTTTCTTTCAGTGCCTTATATGCAAGATAAAGCAGGTACGCCGCTCCGGCGTATTTAAGAATCATGAACGCAGTGGTGGAAGAATACAGCACTGCGGAAATGCCGAGTGCCGCTGCAGTGGTGTGCACGCTGATGCCGCTGCACATCCCCAGCGCCGTAACGACGGCGGCCTTTCTCCCCCGGGCGATTCCCTGGGCGATTACGAAGGTGTTGTCGGGACCGGGCGATAAAGTGAGGGCGACGGATGCGCCGAGGAAATAGAGAATGGTCGAAGTTGTCATGCATCTCTCCTTGCAATTTGAATGAGCAGTATCAGGTTTGCAGGGGGTACGATGGGGAACCGTGCGGTTTTATGCGGGGTAAACAGCATTTGTCTCCTCCTTCATGACCGACATGACATGGCCGTCGGTTAATTCGGGAAATGAATTGACAGCTGTCTTTAATTTTGATTCGAATTTCCGCGAATATAGCCCTTCCACTGTGTGAGGTCAAGGCTTTGTAAATGTTTTTCTCTGCTCCGTTTTCCTGATAATGGATGAAAAAACTGCGGATGCTTTCCGTACCCGGCAGACGCAGACGATAGAAATTTTTTTCTGCAAAGTTTTACTGAATTGGATCGGTTAATGTTTTATAATATTCGCGTATTTACCTTATTTATTATTGACGAAAACCTTCCTGCTTCACTCCGGCCGAAAGTTTGCATTTGAAAAAAACTTGCAATCATCTATTACAATTGAGTACAGTGAAATAACATTTTAGAAACAGTATCGTGTTCATTTGTGTTCATCCGTGGCCGTGCGTGCTCTTGCCCGCCGTAGTGCTACAGGTCCTCTCTGCTCTTCAGGGTCGAATACGGGACAATTGTTCTAGCTAAAGGGGTGTCGTGTGAAATTCATCAACAGGATTTTCTTCGCAGTGCTGTTATCTGTTCTCATTGTTGGCTGGAGTAAATGCGGTTTTGCGGAGGAAGACCGGGTGAAGGAGGTTCTGATGGATTCTCTTTACGGCGGCCTGGCAGGGGTGGTGGTGGGTGCCGTCGTTCTGGCTTTCACAAAAAAACCGGGCGACCACCTCGAGTATATGGCTTACGGTGCGGCGGGCGGCGCCCTTGGCGGCACGACTTACGCTCTGGTCAAATGCCCAAAACCCCT
>DATEVI010000473.1:0-2281 GCA_035281865.1 Geobacteraceae bacterium
GGGACAGGCCGCGGAACACAGGTAACATGCGACGCAGCGTTCGCCCCCGTCCGGGTCCCTGGTCAGTACGATGCGTGCCCGGTAACGGGGAAAAGGGGTTCTTTTCTGTTCCGGGTACTGAATGGTCACGGGACGACGGAAAATATGCTTCCATGTGGTCCAGAAACCGAGGCCGAGCGCTTTTATATCATTCAGTATCGACATGGGCAGTATTCAATGGGAACCGAGTCAGCAAGGGCTTCATCCCGCCTGCTTGAACCTCTGTGCTTTCTTGAGCAGGTCCAGAGTATCGGGGTGACCGTTTGTTTCGGCATACACCATTGCGGTGTTGCCGGTCATCGTTCTGGCGTTTATATCCGCGCCGTATTCGATCAGGGTTAAAATGCACTCATTGCATCCGTAGTTGGCAGCCGACATGAGGGGGGTATGACCGTCACGGTCACGCGCATCCACCGTCGCGCCATGTTCCAGAAGCAACTTGATTGTCTCCGCGTGTCCGTTGGACGCGGCATAATGCAGGGCCGTCTTACCCTTGTTGCTCTTTGCGTCGATCTCCGCCCCCCTGTTGAGCAGATCCACGACTGCCTCAATGCTCCCTTCCCTCGCCGCTGTCATAAGCGGTGTGTGGCCGTGCCTGTCTGTAGCGTGTACATTCTCAGTCATAACACTTCCTCCTAATGGTAGAGTGCCCTGCTATGTTAGAAATATGGTCATGAATATATCATCATCCACCATCCCGTAGCCAGAATATTCACCAGAGCCAATGGAGTGAGCACCTTCCAGCCGAAATGCATCAACTGGTCATACCTGAGTCTCGGCAAGGTGCCGCGAATCCAGATAAAGAGAAAAGCGAACGCCATTACCTTGAGGGCAAACCAGACTACCGGCGGCAGCCATGGTCCGTTCCAGCCACCGAGAAAAAAGGTGGTCGCCAACCCGGCAAGGACGATAATGTTTATATATTCTCCGACAAAAAAGAGGCCGAAGCGCATTCCGGAATATTCGGTATGAAATCCTGCGACCAGTTCCCCTTCCGCCTCGGGGAGATCAAACGGCACCCGCTTGCATTCGGCAACAATACTGATCAGGAAAATGATGAAGGCAATCGGCTGATAGACAATGAACGGAACTTCGGCCTGGGCATGCACGATATCGCTCAACCGGAACGACCGGGCAAGCATGACGACCGGCACCAACGACAGACCCATGGAGAGTTCATAGGAAATCAACTGGGCGAGTCCGCGGATGCTTCCCAGAAAAGCATATTTGGAGTTCGACGCCCATCCTCCGAGGGCAACGCCGTAAACGGCAATGGACGACAGCGCCATGAAAAACAAAAGGCCGATATTGAGGTCTGTCACCTGCATCGTAACTGTATGTCCGAACAGGGTAAACGGTGCGCCGAACGGTATCACGGCAAAGGTCATGATGGCAGGGATTGAAGCCATGGCCGGAGCCAGGAGATACAGCCATTTATCGGCACCGGCGGGCCTTACATCCTCCTTGGTCAGCATCTTGATCAGGTCGGCAAGCGGCTGCAGCAGGCCGTACGGCCCCACCCGGTTCGGTCCCTTCCTGTCCTGAATCCAGGCCAGGACCTTTCGCTCGGCAAGCACCAGGTACGCGGCAGCGGTAAGGACCACGCCATAGATGACGACCAGTTTTACCAGTAGTATGAGCATGTCGAGAAGTGTAATTTGCATAGTCTAAGTAACCCTGACACCTTCTCCTTCAGGATCCAGGCTCCTCAATGTTTCCCATCGTCCGGTAAGCGGCTCCGATATCTTGCCCCCGCCAAGTCTCTCAATCAACTCGGCAATAATGCGCCAGGAAGGGCGCGGTTCCCCTCCGGCCGGCATTACGCGGTGCACCCGCGGGGGGTGCTGGTCAGGATCGAGACCTTTGATCGGCAGCCCGGGGGTCATGACCTTCCTGAAACGCTGCGCCCTACCTTCATTGTTGATGAAGGTGCCGTCCATCTCCACATGTGCTGTCACAGGAAGAAAAACTTCGGCCTGACCGACCGATCCGGTCGCCTGCCAGTCGGCAACTGCAAGCAGTCTCACTTCCGGCGGCAAATCGGTAGGAATGTCACTCTCAAAAACAATGACTCCTTTGACTTTTTCGTCTGAAAGCGCCTGGGATAGAGCAACGGACTGGGTATCGCGCGCAAGAAGAGCCGCGCCGAAAGCATTCGGACCGTCCATAAGAAAGACAAGCCTGGCGGGCATCATGGCCGACTTGCGAAGAGTGCCGATATCTCCGTCGGCAGTCCCGCAGA
>DATEVI010000474.1:0-6303 GCA_035281865.1 Geobacteraceae bacterium
TCCCACAACTTCCTCCGCCTGCAATTCCTCGGTGCTAAGTCTTGCGATATCCATTTTTCCTTCCCTGCAAGAAATAGTTATTCAGACCGAGCCTGGTTCACGATTATTTCTGCAAAGGCAAATGAAGGATAAATGTCGTTCCCTTGCCAAGTTCGCTTTCTACGTTAACCGTTCCGTCATGGTTGTCCATTATTCCCCATGTAACCGCAAGTCCAAGTCCGTTTCCGTGTTCCCCTTTTGTGGTGTAAAAGGGTTCAAAGATTCTGGACAAGTCCTCCTTTGCAATTCCCTGCCCTGTATCGGCTATTCTTACTTCTATGTAGTCTTTATGCCCCACCTCATCCATTGCCTGCCATCTTTGCCAAGTGCATCCGGGATTTGTGCAGCCTTCGAACATTCCATGTGACAGTACTTCAAAATGGCAAACTGCCGACCCGCATTTCGGACAATCGACATTTTCCTCGATCAGTGAGCTGCTGCACTGCGGGCATAGAACCTGCAAACCCTTTCCTTTCTCAATTGCAATCCCGTACTCGTGCCTGTGTTTTCCGTAAACCGGATCCAGGTTTATGATGCCGACATTGCCGTTTGAAACAACTTTCACCTTTACGGTAGGCAGGCCGTAGATTTTCAATTCGCTATCCATGAGGTCATGCCCTTTGGGGCAAACGGCTGCCTTTATCTGCGCCAATCCATGTGGTGAAAGAGAAATCAGTGACGGAACGACGGAAATCTTGCCGCCGTTGTCTCCAATTGCATCGGCGGCATTGACAAGCAGGTTTATGATGACCTGCTGAATCTGGTTTGCATCGACCTTTACTTCCGGCAAAGACGCATCAAAACGCGCATCGAGCTCGATTCGCTTGAGTAATAGCTGACTGGCGACCACTTCAATCGCGCTTTTTAGAATCTTGTTTATATCCGCATCGTGCTTCTTTGGAGGAGACTGGCGGGAAAAATCCAGCAAGCTCTTGACAATTTCCCTGCTTCGTATGGTTTCCCGAACTATGACTTCAAGGCTTTCCTGCAGTTCAGGATTGTCCTTGGTCCTTTTCAGAAGAAAGCTGCTGTAGGTCAATACGCCCGTCAACGGGTTGTTGATTTCGTGAGCGACTCCTGCCGCAAGCCGCCCCAGCGAAGCCATTTTGTCGGATTGGAACAGCTGCAGTTTTGCCTCCGCCAGACTCTTGGTCATTTTATTGAATGATTTTGCAAGAATTCCGAGCTCGTCCTTGCCGGGATTATCTATGGTGTAATTCAGATTTCCCGCGCTCACCTCGTTGGTTGCTTTTACCAGTTCACTGACGGGTTTGCCGATCCACTTTCTGACGAAATAGGCGATGAAAAGGCTCAAGGCCAGAATCGCCATAACTGCAAAGACGATCAATCTGAATTTGCTCTCTTCAATTTGCCGATCCACATCTTTCAGGTCCATCTTTATATCAAGCACCCCCAACACCGTCTGCTCCTTTGTGTGTGCATGGCAGTTTGCTTGATAGCAGGAAGGCTCGTTGTAAATTGGATTTATAACGGCAAGTATGCGGGCGGAATCCGGGCTGATTCGATAGACGCGCGTTCTGTCATCCATGGGAAGTCTTTGCAGCGGTTGATTTTCAGCGTGGCATGCATAGCAACTCTCGGCACGCTTATCAACCATCTTCCCGACCAAATTGTCGCGGGAGGAAAACGTTACCACTCCTTCCTTGTTGAATATCCGTATCTCCAAGATGCTCGGCTCATGTGAGACCGTGTTTATGATTGCGTGTATTTCTTCTTTCTTGTTTTGCAGCATGCTTGTGTGTGTGCTGTTCTTTATTGCCTCGCTCAGCTTGTTTGCGTGTATTCCCGCCTGCGACAACAATGCGTCGCCTTGTGCACCAATGCTGAAATAGGAGAAAGCGCCAATAATGGCAATGGTAATCACGCCAACCGCAATTATCAGTTTTAAACCTATTTGGGTTTCACTCAGTTTCATTTTGTAGTTGTTCGGGCCTATTCGCGTTCGCGTATGCCAGTTACTTGTCCTGTGCGTGAAAGCCGCTCGAATTGTCCATCGTCACGCTCACGCGACAGGCCTTCGCGGGTAGTCTTGCCGGCGAAAACCAGCGGCACCAATGCGGATACTGCGCACAATATGGACAAGACATTCCGCGATGTTTCAAAGCCGGCATCGCTCCATCCACGGGCGGCGAAGCATCGACATCAGGCGCCGGCAAGGGGGGCCTCGCGCGCATCCGCGGTTTCGGTTCGCTGCCTTGGCGACCACCCCGCTTTAGCCGGCATTCGATGAGTCTTTCTCTCCCGCGCCCGAATTCTTCTTTCCCGGACCGGAGAGGTATCTCAGCAGGAATATGAACAGGGCGAAAAACGACATCAACAGAAGGTATTCCAGCCCTTTCGTCTCGAATATGTTCACATAAGTGTAGAACTCCATTGTGTCTCCTGTTATTTCTTCTCGAAAACCGGCATGCGGGTGACTATCCACCTGAAGATCCAGATTTCGGTGAAGACCACCATTAGCGTCACTACAACCTCCTGCCACGACGGATAGTATTTGTTCAAGTCGTACCAGCGATAGGCGATCACGGTTACATTCAATCTGTTGAGAACAATGCCCAGCAGGGCCATAACAGATGCAACTTTGATTATTCCGAGGTTTCTATTCCTTACTGCATAGGCGTACATGAAACAAGGCACAAGCACAAAACCGATGATTTCCACGAGATACCAGTAACCCCAGGCGTCCGTAATGAGTTGCCATCGCTTCTCGTGTATGAAGATCAGCGCCTGGAAGAAATAATAGACAAACATGGTAATCGCCGCGCCCTTTCCCAGACCCAGGACAATTTCTTCATAACGACGGTGGTCATGTCCGCCAAGCAGGTCTTTGAAGACTTTGTGACTGATCGTTCCCTCGAATATGATCATCGACAATCCGGCATAAATGCTCGACACAAAGAACATGACCGGTATGAATTCCGAATACCAGAGCGGATGTATCTTCGGCTTGGCCATCAGGAACAGCGCGCCCAGGCCGGATTGATGGAGGATGGAGAGCGTAATGCCGAATATCACCGCGCCAAGGGTCAGCCCCGCAAGGAATTTTCGCGCTTTTTCCAGTTGTGCCCATTCGGCGACTACCGGCGAAAATTCCAAAGCCATCGTGAGCATATAGAGCAGGAAGTGCCACGAAACCAGGAACAGGACGGAGTTGTATCCGAATGAGTTCCCGATAATCGGATTGATTATGTGCCAGGGCCGCCCCAAATCCAGCGTCAGGGCCCCTGCGTAAAAAATGTATGCCAATAACCCGTTCAAGACGGTCACCCGGACAATCGAGTGATACTTGTCCATTCTCATCACGTAGACAACAAAGGTGATGACGTAGGCGCCGCCGGCAAGGGCAACGCCGGTCACTACGTCGAATCCAATCCAAATCCCCAGCGGGTAGTATTGGTTGAGATTGGTGACTGATCCGATCCCGTATACAAAGCGAAAATACAGAATTACAAGACCAATCAGTATGATTGGAATGGAGATTACGTTGAACGGCGTAAGCCACTTGCCTCTGGGTTTCAGTTCCTGCCAAAAGAACTTGACGACCCTGTTGAATTCGCCGGTGACAACTGCCGCGTTATTCATTTGTCCACTCCTGGCTTTCACCTACTTCCTTTTTCCTGTCCGTCAGTTCGCTCAGCCCCAGCAGCAGTGCGGGGACTCCAAAGAGAACGAGCGGGACGGAAACCAGAAAGTTTTTCGTGTATTCCGGATAGGGGGTCGTGCCAAGGTCGACCCGGAACCCGAGTTGCTCGAACGGAACGGCCGACAGATATAGCCAGCCGGTTCCTCCGGCTTCGTGCTCTCCATAAATGTGATGCACATATTTATCCGGGTGGCTGTATACGCGATGTCGCGCAATTTCCATTAGTTCTCGCTTCTGGCCAAACATCAAGGTATCGGTAGGGCAGGCTTCCACGCATGCGGGCCTCTTTCCTTCCTGCAGCCTCTCGTAGCACATGGTGCACTTCATGATCCGTGGATTCCACGAGCGATACTCGGCTTTTGGAATGTCAAAGGGGCAGGCGACCATGCAAAATCTGCATCCGAGGCATTTGTCCCCGTTCCAGGTAACGGGCCCCTCCTTGGTTTTGAACATTGCGTTTACCAGGCACATCGCCACACAAGCCGCTTGCCAGCAGTGCATGCACTGCCTTTTGACAAATACTTCGCCTTTTTCAGTATTGAAGCGGTTGACAACCGTGTACTGCATTTCACTTGTATCCCTGACTTTTTCAAGCGCTTTGTCGTTTTTCACGTCCGGAACGAAATTGCTGTTCACGGTCGAACAGGCCACCTCGCAAGAGCGGCACCCGATACACCTGGTTGTGTCGACGAGCACACCAACGAATTCTTTGCTTTGTCCTGCGTTGTCGGCCTTTGCCTTCTTTATGTTCAGAACTGCTGCCCCAACGGTGGCCGAGGTTGCGAAGAACTGTCTTCTGTCCACGATATGTCCTATCTAAAGACTGATCATTTACCGGATATCATCGATCAAAACGTTTTCTTTCCTGAATGGCACTTTTCACAAACCGCGCTTGCCTCTTTCCCGCTGCCAACCTGGTGACACTTCCAGCACTGTTTGTGAATCACCACTTTTGCACTGAGCGTCTCGTCCGCAATATTGACCGGATCGGTGCGATGGCAGCCTGAGCAGCTATACGCTTTTTGCGCGATTTTTTCTGATTCATCATGGCAACTTTCGCACTTCATCGAAGGCGACCTGAGATAGTCCGGATGCGGCGTATTCAATTTCTTGGCATTGATCGCATGGTGGCACTCGGCACATTTGACCCCGAGATCCTTTATGTGCATCTCATGGTGAAATACCACTTCACCGGCGGAAGACGGAAAAGTCCGTTCGGGGGGTATTTCCGGTTTTTCCGATCTGGCGGGTAGATTGGCAGCAAGAAGAAGCATGGCTGATACCGCTGCAATGAAATATCTGATCATGACTATCTCTTTTAAAGATATTCAAATCACAATTGGCGTGGCTGATGCAGGTTCGCTATTTAATTGACAAAAATGTCTGGGCGAATTTCTCCAGGGCATTTTCAGCTGCCCTTTGTTTCGCCGCCTCATCGTCGCTTCTGCCCGAAGGCCCGGCTTGCCGGTCTTCCTTTTCAGCTCCTTTCACGATTTCGGCGTATTTGTCTATTTCCTCTCTATACCAGCTGATGGAATCTGCGCCGATCTTCAGGGAGCGCAATTCCTCGGAGAGATTGGACGGTTCGATGCAACACATCCAGCTCAGCTCGAACGGGGTCAGCGCGATCAATTCCGGATGCTCGATGTGTTCCGTATTTACTAGCGTGACTTTTCCGCTTATCGGGGAGGAAATGTCGATGGCGTGAGAATTGTGCTTGAGCGAAAAGAGCGGTTCACCTTTCTTTATTTCCCTGTTTAGTTTTGGCAGCGCGACGGAATCGATCTTGTTTATTGTCTTCCGGACAAAATCGTCTATTCCAATGCGGGCAGTACCGTTCATTTCTATGTTTACCCAGGTATGGTTTCTCGAAACAAAGATCCCTGCGGGTACATTGAACTCGTGTTGCGAACCGGATTCTTTGATGGAAGGCGTAATCAAGCGCACCGTCGGCTTCATTTGCCGTTCTATCCTGTCCTTGCGCCTGATAAGGGACTTGTTGAAGAAACTGATCAACTCATCTTCCGTAAACGGCTTTTGTACATAGTCCATCGCGCCGTACTTCATCGTTTCGACGGCAGTTTCTATCGATGCATAGCCTGTTATTACGATCACATCGATATCGGGGCGCAGGTGTTTTACTGCCTTGGTCACCTCCAATCCATCCATTTCCGGCATCTTCAGGTCGGTAAAGACGAAGTCGTAATCGTTTTTCAGAATAAGCCCCAGGGCTTCCCGCCCTTTTTCTACGGTGTCGATACTGTAGCCGGCAACCACGAGGATTTTCCTGAAGCTGTCCAAGATGATGGCTTCGTCGTCAACAGCCAATATTCTTGCTTTGGGATCTTTTACCTCAACCCTTTTCAATGTCTTGGCTTCTTCCGAGTAGTCCAGCTTCAAGCCGATATCAAGGGCCTCTTCGCGCTCTTTTCTAAGTTGTATTTCCTGTCTTTTCTGAAAATACACGCGCAACGAGAAATCAACCAATATGAACACGATAATCGTGATAACTACAATTAAGAGAACCATTTCATGCCTCCGTAATTGCCTGGCGTCCAATAGACTGTGCGAATGTGAAATCTCTGATCAAGCCCGTCGCA
>DATEVI010000475.1:0-2771 GCA_035281865.1 Geobacteraceae bacterium
CGGTTATGAGTGATAAATACTCCGAAGAGAACGAATTGACGTGTTGTTCCGGTCAGGGTACCGGCAAGTCGAAGGACCCCGTATGCGGCATGGATGTGGAACCCGCTTCCACGGAATTGAAACATGCGCACGAAGGGGTGACGTATTTCTTCTGTTGTCGGCCTTGTCTGGACAAGTTTCGCGCTGATCCGTCACGATACCTGCAACATGATGCTTCTCGTGGGATGGAGTCTATCCCCGAAGCCGTACCCGGCATGGAATACATCTGTCCGATGTGCCCGGAAGTGCGCAGTCCCAAGCCTGCCCCCTGTCCGAAATGCGGAATGGCCCTGGAGCCCGCCGGGGGACCCGTGCCTATCCAGCGCACAGAATGGGTCTGTCCGATGCACCCCGAAGTAGTTCGGGATGAGCCGGGAGATTGTCCAAAATGCGGCATGGCCCTTGAGCCCCGGACGGTCACCGTGGAGGAAGAGGAGAATCCGGAACTGGTGGACATGCGGCGGCGCTTCTGGATAGGGTTGGTGCTGACCGTCCCGGTGGCCGTGAGCGCCATGGGAATGCATATCCCCGGCAGACCCCTTGATCGGCTTGCTCCGCCTGAATTATGGGGGTGGCTGGAAATGATCCTCGCCACACCGGTTGTGCTCTGGGCCGGCTGGCCTTTTTTCGTTCGCTTCTGGACCTCACTGGTTCACCGCAGTCTTAACATGTTTACCCTCATCGGTCTCGGTGTTGGTGTCGCCTACATTTACAGCATCGTCGCAAAGTTGTTTCCCGGCATTTTCCCTGCTTCATTCCGTGCGGAAACAGGTGAGGTTGCAGTATACTTCGAGGCCGCGGCCGTTATTACAACCCTGGTGCTTCTGGGCCAGGTGCTTGAGTTGAAAGCCCGGAGCCGCACCAGCGCCGCTATCAAGGCCCTGCTTGGGTTGGCGCCGAAAACCGCTCGGCGCATCCGTGAAGACGGCAGCGAAGAAGACGTTCCTTTGAGCGAGGTCCAGGTAGACGACAAACTACGCGTAAGACCCGGGGAAAAGGTCCCGGTGGATGGAATCGCCACTGATGGCAAAAGCTCCGTGGACGAATCGATGATCACCGGTGAACCCATTCCTGTGGAAAAGCAGGCTGGTGATCGGCTGATCGGCGGCACAATCAACGGCACAGGGTCTCTGATAATGAGTGCTGAAAGGGTGGGTGCCGATACCCTCCTGGCCCGAATCGTACGAATGGTCGCCGAAGCACAGCGCAGCCGTGCTCCTGTTCAAAAGCTGGTGGACGTGGTTGCAGGCTACTTTGTTCCTACCGTCGTTGCGACGTCTCTCCTTACCTTCATTGTCTGGGCCCTTGTGGGACCCGAACCACGGATGTCCTACGCCATCGTCAACGCCGTAGCAGTCCTGATCATCGCCTGTCCCTGTGCACTCGGGTTGGCCACCCCAATGTCGATTATGGTCGCAACAGGTAAAGGTGCCACAATCGGCGTGCTGTTCAAGGATGCAGAAGCCATAGAGGTACTGCGTAAGGTTGATACGCTGGTGGTTGACAAGACCGGTACGCTGACCGAGGGCAAACCGAAGCTGGTAACGGTCGACCCCATCGGCGAAATGGATGAATCCACCTTGCTCCGTCTGGCGGGAAGCCTGGAGCGGGGAAGCGAACACCCGCTGGCCGCGGCCATGGTTAATGGCGCCGAACAACGCGGCGTACAGCTCGTCAATGCAGAATCGTTTGAATATTCAGCAGGAAAAGGGGTAACTGGAAATGTGGACGGACACAAGGTGGCGCTGGGAAACAAGAGTCTGCTGGAAGAGTTAGGCGTCAACCTGGGGGAACTGAATGAAAGAGCGGAATCCCTGCGACGGGAGGGACAGACGGTAATGTTTGTTGCAATCGACGGCACGATCGCGGGACTTGTCGGTGTTGCGGATCCCATAAAGAGAACCTCTCCGGAAGCTATCCGGCAGCTTCACAATGAAGGTATCCGTATCGTCATGCTTACCGGTGACAATCGCGTAACCGCCGAGGCCGTTGCCCGCAAGCTGGGCATAGACGAGGTGGTCCCGGAAGTGCTTCCGGACCAGAAAGCCGATGTCGTGAAAAAATTTCAGGGAGAGGGTCGGACGGTTGCCATGGCGGGAGACGGAATCAATGATGCCCCGGCGCTTGCCCAGGCCCACGTGGGCATTGCCATGGGTACCGGCACGGATGTGGCCATGGAGAGCGCCGGAGTCACTCTGGTCAGAGGCGACCTGCGGGGCATCGTCCGGGCTCGCATGCTGAGTCGTGCCACCCTGCGGAACATAAGGCAAAACCTGTTTTTCGCCTTCATTTACAACTCAATGGGAATTCCTATTGCCGCCGGCATACTTTATCCCGCCTTCGGACTGCTCCTTAGCCCCATGATTGCCGCTGTTGCCATGACTTTCAGTTCCGTATCGGTCATCACGAATGCCTTGCGTCTGAACAAGCTGGAACTCTGATTCTCCTGTAAATAAAATGTTATTATAGAGTATATCGGGAAAACGCGATGCTGAAGGTCGGCGTTTTTACTTGAAAGGGGAAAATTCCGATTAATTTTAACAAGGTAGACGGGTTTGGTAAGTAAAATTCTCCTTGACAAAAAAAAGTGCCTGTGATGAAATTCAACGACATTAAAATTTCGGTAATGCCTCCATTTTGTCTCCGCCTCGTTCATTTTCAAATGAAGTTTTAGGATGTTGTTGATAGATCTTTTGAATGGTGTAAGCTTGGTTATCTTCAATAAATTATTT
>DATEVI010000476.1:0-9127 GCA_035281865.1 Geobacteraceae bacterium
AGTGCTGCCAGGCAGAATTTTTTCACCAGCTCCCCCCTCATGGCGACACAATGAAAACATGCAGAATTTTATATATATCTGGAGCCCGATACTGTCAAGGTAAATTACGTATAATCTTTTAATTCTATAGCGGAATCGAAATTTTTGTTCAAGATTCGGCAAATGCATGAACCTGATTCGGGCGCTGCCGGCAACTGCCTTATAAAATCAAGCGGTTGCAAGGTGCTCGACCGGTCTTTTACGGAGGCGTCGCCCAAATAAAATTGACAAACGTATTGGGGGGACTATAGACTTGAAGTCCGGTCAGAGGAGGGGATTCTTGCTCGATAAGGAAAAATGGAAGAAAAGGATCAAGACGATCCTGTCTTTGGACAGCCATCCGGGGCATATTTCCGCAGGCTTCGCCGTGGGGGTCTTCATCGGTTTCACTCCCTTTTACGGACTGCATTTTCCGATGGCCATAGTAGCGTCGATCATTTTCCGTTTGAACAAACTGACATGTATTACGGGTACCTGGGTGAACAACCCCCTATTGGTCGTGCCCGCCACAGTGATGAGTTACAAAATGGGAAGAATCCTTCTCGGCATGCCTCCCACGGAAATCACGATAAAGGGTCTTGATTGGCAATTCGTCAAAGCCCACGCTGCAACCCTCATCCTCGGCTCCTCCCTGCTCGGATTCGTCGCGGCGGTCCTGTCCTACTTTGTCTGCTATTACCTGATTGTCAGTTTCCGTCAGAAGGACGAGACCCTGAAAGAGATGACGGAAGAGATGGAAGAAACGGGCGAAGATCTGGAAATGAAGTAAGCGCTATTTCCCGAGAAACGGACTCAGAACCAGGTAAGTCAAGCTCGCCACCAGTGCCGATGCGGGTATGGTCAGCACCCAGGCCCAGAGTATCCGGTATGCCAGTTGCCAGTTGACGGCCGAGAGTCTTTTCGTAAGCCCTACCCCGAGAATGCTCGATGTGATTACATGGGTTGTGCTGGTCGGCATCCCCATGGCCGCGGCGCCGAGAATGACTCCGGCAGACGCCGTTTCGACGCAGAAACCGTGAACCGGCTGTAGCTTGACGAAATCCCGCCCCACCGTCTTTATAATTCTCCATCCCCCCACAGCTGTTCCAAGGGCCATTGCAATCGCACAGGAAATCATCACCCACATCGGGACGTGAAATGTCTGCAGGTAGCCGTAACTCACCAGGGCCATGGTGATTACGCCCATCGACTTCTGGGCGTCGGCCGAACCATGGGAAAAGGCCATGATTGCGGCGGAAAGGACCTGCAATTTTCTGAATCCCCTGTTCAGGATATGGGGAGACCTGTTGCGAAAAGTCCACATCATGATGACCATAAACACGAAACCTGCCAAGGCTCCTGCAATCGGAGACAGGACGAGCGCCAGGATGATCTTTTTCAGGCCGTCCCAGTGGAGCGCCGAAACGCCGGCATGGGTTATGACAGAGCCGATGATACCGCCGATAATGGCGTGGGATGACGAGGAGGGAAGCCCGAAATACCATGTTACGAGGTCCCAGATGATTGCCCCGGTTATGCCGGCCAGCACAACTGTCTGGGTGACGTTCACCGGGTCGACAATCCCCTTGCCGATGGTGGTGGCGACCTTCGTGGAAATCATGGCACCGGCAAAATTGAGGACCGCCGCCATGAGGATGGCCGACCGTATGGAAAGCGCCCGGGTCGAGATGCAGGTTGCTATGGCATTGGCCGTGTCGTGGAAGCCGTTGATAAAATCGAAGATGAGCGCCGATGTGATGACCAGAAGCAGCAGCACTAGCGTATAATCAAGCATTTTTCAGTACCACGCTTTCCAGGATGTTCGCGGCGTCCTCGCATTTGTCGCAGGCCAGCTCCATGGTTTCGTAGATTTCCTTCCACTTGATGAGCTGGATGGGGTCCTTTTCTTCGTCGAAAAGCTGGCTGATGGCTTCGCGGCAGACCCGGTCCGCCTCGTTTTCCAGGGAATTCACCTCCACGCAATACCTGTTGATATCTTCGAGTTTACCGCCAAGCAGCGAAACGGCGCCTTCAACCGCCTCGCACCCCTTGAGAATCAGGAACGCCAGTTCCTTCGACGCTGCCGTCGGTTGTTCCACGTTGTACATGACAAACCTCTGGGCACATGCGTGGATAAGGTCGAGAATGTCGTCCAGGGCCGCGGACAATGCGTAGATATCCTCCCTGTCCAGCGGGGTGACGAAACTTTTGTTCAGTTTCCTGATGAGATCGTGGGTAAGGGTGTCCCCCGCGTGCTCGATCTCCTTGATTTTTTTCTGGCTGGCAACAGGGTCGGAATAATCATCGAGCATATCTTTGAAATGCCTGGCGCCCTCTATGATATTTGCCGACATATTCCTGAACAATATGAAAAAATTCTCGTTTTTGGGAATCAATCCGAACATCGGTACCTCCGGGTGACCCGCCGGGGCCGCCAGTTTATTTGTAAATCTCCTTTTAATAGCACAAATTCGATTGTCTTCACACAGATTTTTCAAAACCGTAATACGGTTGTGACATTCGCTTCCGTATTTTAACTTGATTTTAATAGTCCGTTGCTCTATGGTTTTCCCCTCGAAATCAATCAGCCGGCATGCACGCGAGAACTCCCTGCGGATGCTTCCAGGATGGGAATTGACAGGAGATTGAATGACAGGTTTTGAAGCGGCAGTCCTGGGTATTGTGGAGGGGTTGACGGAGTTTTTACCGGTCTCCTCTACCGGACACCTCATCCTCGCTTCGGAGCTCTTGCATCTGCCGCAGACCGAGGCGCACAAGGTATTCGAAGTAGCGATACAGCTGGGGGCGATCCTGGCGGTGGCTTGTCTCTACTGGCGACGGCTCACGGCCAGATCGAATCTGCTCCTCAAGTTGGCGGTCGGTTTCATCCCTACCGGTGTGATCGGGTTATTGCTCTACAAGATGGTCAAACACCTCTTCAATGCCTCCGTCGTCAGCGTCTCGCTGATTGTCGGCGGCATCGTCTTCTTCATCGTGGAGCGATACATCAAGAACCACCAGCCGGTGGTCCATGACGTTGCCGATGTTTCCTATCGCACTGCTTTTACCATTGGACTTGTGCAATGCCTGTCCATGATCCCCGGTGTGTCCCGCTCCGGCGCCACCATCATTGGAGGTTTGCTGTGTCGCATGGACCGCACCGCCGCCGCTGAGTTCTCGTTTCTGCTGGCACTTCCCACCATGCTCGCCGCTACCTGCTACGACGTCTACAAGAACGCCTCCGCATTCCAGGGGGGTGACTGGGGCAACCTTCTGATCGGTTTCGTCGTTTCATTCCTGTTTTCCATCGTCGGCATCAAGCTTCTGGTCCGCTTCGTTGCCAACCACACTTTCATTCCCTTCGGCATTTACCGCATCATAGTCGGTGTCCTTTTTCTTCTTCTCGTCATAAAGTAATCCCGTCCATATTATCTGCTTCTAATAATCATGGTTTCATGCTACATTTTCTCGCGCTCCATCATTTCCGCCCGGTTTGAGTTTATTGCCTTGATCGGATGGATTCAGGACTGACCGAAGCATCTCCAACTTTACAGACAGAAATCTTTCGGCATCATCCTTATATGGGTCGGCAACCACAAAAAGGGTTTTTACCGCACTTGGGAGGAGGCATGCAAATGGCGGGAGGCATCAAACACTGGCCTGAAAATGAACGTCCCCGGGAAAAACTGCTGAAAAACGGCCCGGAATTTCTGAGTGACGCCGAACTCCTGGCCCTCATAATCCGCACCGGAGATCCGACCACCGGCCAGAGCGCGGTGGATATCGGACGCCGGATGATCCAGGATTTCAGCAGTCTCCGCAATCTTGCCAATGCAACGGTCGCCGAGATCTGCAGGATAAAGGGAGCGGGTCCGGCAAAGGCAACCGCAGTCAAGGCGGCTCTGGAGATGGCCAATAGACTCAATTCCGACCGGCTGGTCAGCTGTGAGAGATTTACCTCCCCCGAGCAGATCTACAACCACTACCACTATGCTTTCCGTGACCGACGCAAGGAATATTTCATGGCCCTTCTCCTGGACGGCAAGAACCGGATAATGAAGGAGGTGCGCATTTCCGAGGGATCCCTCAACCAGAGTATCGTCCATCCCCGTGAAGTCTTCAACCCCGCAGTCAGGGAATCGGCGGCGGCCGTAATCCTTGTGCACAACCATCCGTCGGGCGATCCGGCTCCCAGCCGCGAAGACATGGAAATAACCCGTAGACTGAAGGAAGCGGGGGAGCTGATGGGGGTGAGGGTGCTGGACCACATCATCATAGGTGACGGGAGTTTTGTAAGCTTTACGGCGAAAGGGATGCTGTAGGGAAAACGTCATCCAACCCCAACTCCGCAAAGATCACCTGCGCTGCATTTCTCCCCGGCGCCATCGAGACTCCGGGACCGGGATGACTGCCGGAACCGCACAGATAGACGTTGGGGACGGGGGTTTTGTATCCCCCCAGTTCGGGAATCGGGCGCAGCGAGCCGTTTTGATACGGGAGAAACGCGCCGTGTCCGAGCGTGCCCCGAACGGCACTGGTGATCCTGCGCGAGATGTCGACCGGGGAATGGGCTATGCGTTTGAGAATTTTGGCCTTCAAGTCGGGAATGTAACTGGCGGTAATGAGGTCAATGAGATAATCAGCATACGGTTCGCGCGCCTCGTCCCAACTGCGTCCGGAAATTCTGCCGGTCGCGTCGGCGGTGATAATGTAGGGTACGCTCAAGACGACGAATTTCATCAGCGCTTTGCCGGCGGGCGCGCGACTCGGGTCTATTGCGGAATCATTCCAGCTCACGATCATCGGCGCCGAAGGCAGTTTGCCACCGCGACATTGGAGATAGACCCGCGCGAAGAAGTCGAGCGACGGTTCGCTAAGATGAACATGCGCGGATTGGCGCGCGGCAGGTCCGGCTTTGTAGTTGATCAGGCTGTCGAGTGCGACGTACATGACAAAAACGGAATCGCCCCACTCGTACCGCTCCATCTTGCCTGCGATTTCTTCTCCTGCCATCCCGGCGCCGAGCAGGTCAAGCACGAGATGACCCGGGTCCACATTCGAGACAACCAACTCACCCACCGCAATTTTCTCGCCGCTTGTCAGGCGCACGGCAGTGGCGCGTCTGGCATCTCCCAGAATTTTCTCCACGCGGGCGTTCGTGCGAATTTCACCGCCATGGGCTTGCAGATGTTCAGCGAGAGCGAGCGTAACGCGGTTCATCCCGCCTTTGACCAGATTGTTCCCCACGTTTTGCAAGACCGAAGCAAAGAGCCAACCGAGTTCGGCACCACCGGCGTCGTCGGGCGATGCGCCGAGAAAAGTGGCGAACGAGCCGAACAGGGTTTTGGTCGCTTCTGCTTCGAGGGTCTGGTTCGCCCACGATCGGACACTCTGCATGCTGAATCGATAGGCCTCCATGCCCGCGGAGGATGCGGCGAAGCGCGCCGCTGCAGACGCGAATGAAGCAGGGGACGAAAACATGCCCGCAGTGATGGCGTCCTTTTGCGCGAGGAAGCGCTTCATCAAGGCGCGCCATGTCCCGGCGTCCTTGAGGGAGTAACGGGTTATCTCGGAGACGGTCTTTTCAATGTCGCGATGTACGCTGATGATGTTTCCGTCGGGAAAGGCATGGGAAAAGGGAATTTCGGTTTCTATGAGCTCATAGTGGTCGAGCAAGCCCAGTTCGTGCGGGACCGGTGAAAGGTTTGCCAATTGATAGCCGCTGGCATGAATGTCCGACCAGAAGCCGGGCAGGGTTTCCTCTTCGGTGACCGTCATGCCGCCAACCGTATGATATTGTTCGAGGACAAGGACTCTCAGCCCCGCCCTGGCGAGATAGCATGCGCAGGTCAGGCCATTGTGTCCCGCGCCGATGACGATAGCGTCGTAAGTATGTGACATGGTAAGGACTCCTTATCCAATCCCTGCGAGTTCAGCCGGCAAAAACCCGGGTAATCAACTCCGTCAGGCGCTCTTGATACACAGGGAGTTGCTGCGCCAGAGTATTCAACGATCTCCCCACAAATACCATGAGAAGGACCGCGACAATGAAAAGACCCAAGATAATGGCTAAAACTGCCAAACCGTTAGGAACACCCCGGCGTTGCAGCCAAAAAAGTGGTGGGGAACAGAGGGTGGAGAGAAAAACAGCTAATAGAAAAGGATTGATGAGTGAAGCGGCGGCACTCATCCCGGCAACAATCAGGACGAATGAAGCGGTAGTAATGATGACGACGGGAATCTTGAAAGCTTTCGCATCCATTTTTCGGACCCTCCCCCCGGAGGAGATGCCGATATTATCTACTAATCGAAACGATACCATCTCCCCCTGAATATTCAACAACAGAAAAAGCCTATTGGTCGTTTCCACTTCTTCGACACAAAATTCCCCGGCCGGTTTCTTCCAGCCTCATTTCCGGCGTTTTTTCATTTTTACGATATCAGTGAGGCACTCCAGGAATTCATGACACGGGGGGGGGTCGGGTTCTTCATTTGCCCGACGATATAGGGTGTGTGTGGGGCCGCGTAGTTCACGACATCCGGAACAACGCCCATGTTCACCAATCACTATTTCCGACGGAGTTGCTTTCGATATTTCTTGAATGCCTCAGCTAGTGCAAGGCCCTTCTCCCTGAAACTGCCGTAGATTTCAGGATCGGCTTCAAACCGTTCTTGATTGGATGATACGAAGTCAATTGTTGGAAACAGGTCATCATAGATTTCCATTACACTTCCTGGATCTTTTTCCTCGCGGGCAAGCAATAGATTTAGAAATGGGCTTGCTGCGTCAGATTCTCCAATTGACTCATCTGATTCGAGGTGTTCTGTAAATGCGAAGATGTAGTATTGAAATGCCTTTCTCGGCATAAAAAGTAATTCATCAGCTCTTTCAATTGGGCTACGCGCAAAGTGATGGATGACCTCTTGGATAGATTTTCCGAAGAGCAATTTATGAGCGTACTTGACATCTAAGTCATCCTTGTATCCTGCCCAATCCCCTGCATCTGGTATTATTGTAGATTTCATTTTTCTCTCTGCCGAACGTGGGAGAGCATACCGGCGGCGGTTTTTTGCCGACCGGTGCTGCGTTTAGTTATGCCAGTTCAACTTTGAGTCTTTTACCGAGGGCAAGGGCCGCTCTTTCGAGGGTTTGGAGGGTGACGGAAACATTAGCGGGATCAAGGAGTCTGTCCAATGCCGTGCGGCTGGTGTGCATCTTTTCGGCCATGGCGGTTTTTGAAAGGTTCGCTTGTTTCATTTCCTGCTCTATCTGGAATGCAATAACTCTTTTGATTGCTGCCGCTTCTGCCTCTGCACGCAGACCTTCTTCTTTAAGAAAATCGTCGAAGTTAGTTCCCAAATGTTCGTTTTTCATTTAGAGCCTCTTTTGTAGGTGACAAGGCGGCTCAATGCCGTCTTGAGTTCGTTTAGCGGGGTCTTCTGTGATTTCTTTATAAATCCATGCAATAAAATCATGACCTCGCCGTCAACCGTGAAGAATACCCGTGCAATGCCGTCAACCAATCTCGTTCGGACTTCCCATAAGTCCTTGTCGATCTTTTTAATGAGCGGCATTCCCAAAGGCCAGCCAAGTTGGGCGGTCTTGATGTCTTCGCCGATTTGACGCTTGTAATCACGATGCAAATCTTTCAGCCACTCCCGGACCGGCTCATTTCCGGCTTCGGAACGATAAAATACGACTTTAAGGACAAAAGAAATATCGGTCATCTGCAGCTTATTGTACCATTATTGGTACGCATGTCAATTTTTTTTGTTTTCATAATCGCTCAAGCTTCCCTTATGTTGACAATTATCAGCAGTGAAAGGAGTGCGACCAGTAAAGCGACGGAAAGCCCGCAGATATATGGAAGCAGTAGCTTTGCTGCTTTCCATGTGAAGCTATTTGCTTTATGACAATAGCCTCCTCCAAACAAAGCCGCTCCACATACTCCGCCTATTAGAAATGAGTAGCTCTTGTATCCACTGAAAAATGATGGGATCAACCACACATAGATAGTGTGTTTTGTCTTTGGGGTCGGACCAAGCTAAGTTGTTAAATCTGAAAGCAAAACATCCCAAAAAAAGCTGTTTTCTGAGCTTAAACACCACTTTTGAGGGTGAAAACCGGCATTGTAAGGAGCAGATTCTTCTCTCAGTACACATCGGTCAACTTGTTGTTCTTCGATTCTTCTACCCATGGCCTTGACGCCAAGCCTGTTCTTGGTCTCTTCAATAAAACTTGCGCTGCCAACGGCAATGCTCTCTGTCCAGCAACTCTCCCGCTGGTTTTTGCCATTGTTGATGGCGTCATGAACCCACAGTCTGTGCTGCTCGGAAAATTGCTCGGGGTCAGAAAATCCGCAAAGGCTCCGTAACCCCGGCATATCAATCACGCTGTACCGTTCGGGCGGATTCTGGATTTCATTATAGCCGCTCATTTCCCATTCTGCGGGATGGTTTACCACACCGGCGCGGACCATATTCAGATCGATGTAAACAAGGCAGCGGATCAGATGGTCATTCCTGTCGACAGCAGTTGCATGATAACGGTCTTCCCAGAACGCTCCCTTACGTTCTTTACGTTGATTGAACTCCTGGGCGGTCCTCCCGGCGATCAATTGAAGGCTCTTTGGTATGACATCAGGTTCAGTGTCGATTACCAAAAGGTGGATATGATTGGAAGTGACAACGTAATTGAGTATTCGCAAGCCAAAGCGTTTTTTGGCCTCAAAGAGCCAGGAATGCCAGCGCCGTCTGTCCTTTGCGAATTTCAGGAGAAATTCTTTTTTGTGGCAACGGTGGGTAATGTGCCACACCTGCCCTGGAATATGATGTCGATTCGCTCGTGCCATTGTTAGAGGCCCCTTTTTGCCTGCAAAAACGTAACTCTAAGGCTAAAGACAAGGTCAAATATGACCTGTTGTTTAATTATTATATATAGTTAGCCTGGTCCGACCCCAGAGCCACCTTGGTGTTAGACACCGATTTCCTTCTTCCAGATTTTTTCAGCTTCCTCATAGGATGAACAGACTTGGATTTTGGGTTTCCAGTATTCCCCTTCTGTTACGACACACTCAAGAGTTGAGCCTTGAAAAGTAAAGACATAGTG
>DATEVI010000477.1:0-4339 GCA_035281865.1 Geobacteraceae bacterium
CGCGGCATGCGCACTATCTACACGATGATCTTCAATATATACCACCCTCCTAAAAGAACACTTGCCTTGATCGACAAGGTTCAGTATGTTGTGCCCGGCGTGTACAAAACTGCAGTGATTGTTTCAGTAATAAAGGGAAACATTTGATTAGTAGAGTTCCAGCGCGGCAGATCGAAAACTTCAAACTGACAGATCTTTCTATTGATTCTTTGGGCGAGGGCTTATGCAAGACGGTCGCAATATTAGGGAAATACGTCAAAGAATCCGGCTATTGCAGGAACTTCCACCATTGCCGGTAATGGCGCAAAAAATCCTGTCCCTCTCAAACGATGATACCGACATAAAAGAACTTGCCGACACGATTGAAAAAGACCCCTGTCTTTCCGCGCGCCTTCTAGGTTTGGCCAACGCCGCCTATTTCGGTTGGCCGGGCGGAGTCCGCACAATGTATGACGCCATCTACAAGGTGCTGGGCCTGAAAATGGTCAAGAGTCTCGCCATCGGCCTTATCCTTGGTGGAACTTTCAGGGCAGACAAGTGCAAGAATTTCTCCATACAGCAGTACTGGTTCACGGCCGTGGCTACGGCGCTCATGACGCAGAACCTCCTCCCTCATATATCTTCGGAATTCAGAAATAATCTGGATAACATTTACCTGGACGGCCTGTTGCACAATCTCGGACTTCCGGTGCTTGTCCACCTCTTCCCGCTGGAGATGGAACAGGTTTTTTCCTTGGCAGGCGCCCGTTCCGACCGGCCGGTGAACGAATGTGCCAAAGAGGTGCTGGCAATCGACACCTGCCAGGCCGGAGGATGGCTTGCCCGCAAATGGCACCTGCCCGAGGATATCATATGTGTAATTGACCACCATAAAAATTGCGGCTACAGGAATGATTTCTGGCCCATCGTTCTCCTCGTCGGGTACTGCGCCCGCAGCGCCAAGGCCCTGTTTTTCGGAACACGATCCGGGCAGGAACCGGAGATTCCGGCCTTGCTCGGCATATGCGAAGAGGCCGCGGAAAGCCAGCGGCGGAAGGCGATCAGGGACATTGAGGGGATCAGCGAGATGGCCGCACTGCTTTCAGGAAACGGTCCCGGCAATGGCTAAGGATTTTTCCGAATCATTCAGGGAGCTGAACGGCAGGTTCATACATCTCCTCGATTCTTTTTCCGCGCTCAGCGCCTTGAGTTCCCTGGAACTGAGAAATGTCGATGAGCCGACCATGCTTCGCAATGCGTTAAAGGGGCTGATGCAGAATCTGGACATCGAAACATGTTCCATTTTTCTGCTCAAGGATGGTCAATTGGTCAACTCAACGGGGCTCAGCTGGGATGACCTGGTGAATGGGGAAGAGGCAAGCGCCCTGAAGACCTGGGATTCCTCAACACTTACCGCCTCCATTGGTGAAGGGATAATGGGGCTTGCGGTAAAAAACAGGGCACTTCAGCATTGTCGTGATTGCTCTGCAGATTCCCGCTTCAAAGAAGTGCCGGACCAGGAGATAGGATCTCTGATCAGTATCCCGATCTTTCAGATGGGAGGAGAGGTACTTGGAGTCCTCAATATATCCCACACGAAACCCCATTTCTTCACCGAATGGCATGAGCGCTTTCTTTCGGTCTATTGCCATTGCTTCGGACAGCTTCTCAGCAACTACCGCCTGTTGAATCACATGGAACTCGAAATCGAGAGACGCATAGAAGAGAGAAAGAAGCTGGAGGCGCAACTCTTACATGCCCAGAAGATGGAGGCGGTCGGTCTGCTTGCCGGCGGGGTGGCCCACGATTTCAACAATATTATTACCGCGATCACCGGATATGCCCATCTCCTGTCCATGAGAATGGATGCCGATGATCCTCTGAGGCATTTCTCCGAGCAGATAATAGCCTCTTCCGAGAGGGCCGCCAATTTGACCCAGGGGCTTCTTGCTTTCAGCAGGAAACAGGTCATAAATCCGCAACCGGTCAACGTGAACGAGATCATAAAGAGAGTTGAAAAGCTGCTCAGAAGGCTTATCGGAGAAGATATTGCGTTAGGGTCCGAAATCTGTGACCGTGAATTGTTCGTCATGGCGGACAAGGGGCAGCTTGAGCAGATAATGATAAACCTCGCGACAAATGCGAGGGATGCAATGCCCGATGGCGGTGAACTGACCATATCGACCGGGCATGAAGAAATCACGGACGATTTTATCAAGGCCCACGGTTTCGGCGCGCCGGGCGAGTATGTGTGTGTTTCAGTCACCGACACCGGAATCGGAATGGACGAAAAGACCCGGGAAAAGATCTTCGAACCATTCTATACCACCAAGGAGGTGGGCAAGGGGACTGGTCTCGGGCTTGCCATCGTCTACGGAATAGTCAGCCAGCAGAACGGCTATATTACAGTTTCCAGCGGACCGGGTGAGGGTACATCATTCAGGATATATCTGCCTGCAATTGAGGGGAGAGCCGAGGAAGCCGTATCGGATGAACATGTTTTACCGGCATCCGGTAGCGAAACGCTTCTGATTGCCGAGGATGACGATGACGTCCGAAAATTCGATGCGGCCATTCTCGAGCAGTTCGGCTACAGGGTGCTGACCGCGGTTGACGGAGCGGACGCCCTGCGAATATTTGCCGATCATAAAGACGTGATCGACCTGGCCATTCTTGATGTGGTAATGCCGATGAAAAACGGCAAGGAAGTGCATGACGTGATACAGAAGATCCGCCCCGGCGCCAGAGTTCTTTTCACCAGCGGTTACACGGCGGACATCATCAACAGAAAAGGTGTTATGCGGGGTGAGTTTGAATTTATCGAAAAACCTCATTCACCGTTGGAATTGTTGAAAAAGGTAAGGGACGTGCTGGACGGGATGTGAGAATTCGCACCATCTCAGTTCCGTCCGGCAGCGATAAGAGATTTTATTTCTTCATACTGGGCTTCGAGAATGGACTCAAAATTTACGTAGATTCCGGGAACGGCGTGGGTTACCCCCCATTCGCATTTCCAGCGGATTTTTCCCAGGATCGGATTCCGGTTGGCGAGCCCTACGAAATCGATCCAGACCGTATCCTCCGGTTGATATCCGGTTCGGTTTGCCGTGAAGATAAAACAACCTCCGCCTGATACATTCATGGTAAACGTGTATTCAACATCTCCGTCGAAATCCGGCCCGAGCGAAAGTACGGCGTTCAGATGGAGGACGCCCTGGTTGTGAGGATAGATAATCTTCGGTTGGAATGATGAACAGAGCATCGTGAATTCTTCAAGTGTCCGGGCAGTTCCATGGTTCTGATTGAGCATGAGCAGTCTGATTAGACCGCGTCCGGCATCGAAGTTTAAAGTGGCGCTCGGCATTGCGTCAAGCGAATCGGATATTTTTATTTTTTCCATGAAATTCGCTTTGACGTTCAGATAAACATCTATGAGGATACCTTTGTAAGGGCTTTGTCTCAATAGATCGGGGATTTCCCTGAGCGTTTCCGTAATGGTGCATTCCACGGAAGATTCGAGGGCGGCAAGATAGGCTTTTTTGCGCGTTGCGTCCCTTACCGCAAGAATGATTTTGGGTTTCACGACGAGGTCACCGTGACTATTTGATTCTGAATGGTTCAACAGATCCTCCGGCATCACCTATTTCTTCAGCAATCCCAGTGTTGAGATCACGTCAAGAAGCTTTTCTCTGGAAACGGGTTTGACCACGTAGGCCGCCGACTGGAAGGCGCAGAACGACTCCATGGCATCCTGGGGAGAGTTGAGGGCAGTCAGCATGACAATTCGAACGCCTTTGCCCGCTTGAATTCCCTTGGCCTTTTCAATCGACCTGATGGTCTTGGCCGTCTCGTGACCGTTTATTCCGGGCATCATGATATCCTGAAAGATGAGATCATATGGCGCATCGCGCTGCAAAGCCTCTGTGAATCCGGCAACGGCTTCTTCACTATTGGCGGCCTCGTCACATTCGGCCACATCACCGAGCAAAGTGGCGACGAAGTCACGATTGAACTCATCGTCGTCGATGATAAGACATTTCATAAGACTACCTCCTTTTGGTACGCTGCTTCCTGGATGTTTGATTTATCGTCTGTCCAATCGGCAGTATTGTTCCTGAATAATTCAAAGGCGTTTTCAAGGGATGAACAGAATTGAGAAATGTCTGCAGAACCCGATTTGGCTGCGGACTCAATTTCCTGCGAAATTGCTTGCAACATGCCTGCCCCGATGTTGGCGGCGGCCCCCTTCAGACTGTGAGCATGCAACTGTATATCGTCGTAATTTCGCTTTTCAACCGAATTTCTCAAGGCCGCCAGGCGATTGGCTGTAGTGCGGATGAATTTCACAGTCAGCCTCTTG
>DATEVI010000478.1:0-2483 GCA_035281865.1 Geobacteraceae bacterium
GAGGCGAATATCTGCTTGAGCGCCTCTGACACATCGAAATCCACACGACCAAATCCGCTGGCTTTTATGCGAACCCCTTTCTCGGCAAGCTTCAAAAGAAGTGGCAAGCCCGCCCTGGACAGACCCAGGTGGTCAATGCTCACCGCGGGTAGAGCAATGAGTGTTTCTTGCAATTCGGCTAGTGCACGAGATTCAACATGAAGCTCCACGTGCCAGCCGACAACTTCGTATACCCTCAGAGCGAATGATTTCAAATGCTCCACGCCCTCCGATCCGCCCCGTTTCAGGTTGAAGCGAATGCCACGCACACGTTTACTATTCAGATATTGAAGCTCGGCATCACTTACCGACACCGGAATCTGGGTTACCCCCACGAATGATGGACCGAGTCGCTCCAGAGCGCCAGCAAGGTAGCCTTGATCATACCCCTGAAATGAGCCGGAAACGACAGCTCCGGCTGTGACGCCCAATTCACTCACTTGCCGAAGATAATCTTCAACGGTGAAAGTTTGTGGCAGATAGCCGTTAATTGTAACGAGGGGATAGGCAGGATCGATGATGTGGATGTGTGAATCGAAGACTCTTTGCTTCATTATTTCCGCCTCCTGAGTGAATTATAGTCTGGTGGTATTGAAGAATAAACAAACGATATATGTTTTACGTATTAAAAAATCCGTGGTATATTGCTCTAATATTAATTAACAAACAAGGGGCAAGAAAGTGAAAATCCTTATAGTCGAAGACGAAAAGAAAATCGCAAATTTAGTCAAACGCGGGCTTGAAGCAGAGAACTTTGAGGCGGATACCGCCAAGGATGGAGAAGAAGGCCTGCAGATGGTCCTTGAAGGGGCGTACAGTCTCGTTATTCTCGACCTGATGCTTCCCAAAAGAGATGGATTGAGCGTTGTCAAGGAATTGCGGGCCAGGAAAGTGATGGTTCCGGTATTGATGTTAAGCGCGAAGGACTCTTCGGAGGACATAGTTGCCGGGCTTAATTCCGGCTCTGACGGTTACGTAGCCAAACCTTTTGTTTTCGCCGAGTTGCTGGCCAGGGTCAAAGCACTGCTGCGCAGATCTCAACGTGAAAGAGGTGCGGAGATCCGTTTCGCGGACCTGCGTTTAGACCCGGTTGCCCACAAGGTGTGGCGCAAAGATAAAGAGATAGATCTCAGTGCAAAAGAATATGACCTGCTTGAGTTCTTCATGCGTAATCCAAACCAGGCATTGACCAGGACCACCATAGCTGAAAATGTGTGGGAGGATCAGGTCTTCGATAGTTTCACCAATATTATTGATGTCTATATCAACTATCTGCGCAAGAAGGTGGATCGTGACGCCGACAAGAGACTCATTCATACCGTCAGGGGTGTCGGATACATATTGAAGGACGAGTAACGATCGGTTTTCCTCCAATTGGAAATGAAATAAAACCCCACAGGGGGAAATTCGTGGTGAAACACCTTCCCTCCCTGTTGAAATTGTAAAAAAACACTAAAGAACAGATACTTTTGTATTGCAAACCTGTTAAATTCAGTTATATAGTAAATTTGCTGGCTCCAGTTGCTGGGAACCCGCATATTCATTGATGTTATTCAAACAGGTTTCAGCGGGTGACATCCTGCATATTTCAATCAGGGAGGCAAGACATGACAAAGGCAGAGTTGGTAGACAAGATTGCGAAAGAGGCCGAGATCACCAGGGCCAAGGCGGAGATAGCCTTCAATGCTTTTCTCGAAGGTGTAAGCGGGTCACTGCAAGCCGGAAACAAGGTGACTTTTGTGGGATTCGGGTCGTTCGCCGTTTCCGAGCGTAAGGCAAGGATCGGTCGCAACCCCCAGACGGGTGCGGAAATCAAAATCCCTGCCAAAAAAGCCGTCAGCTTCTCGGCCGGCAAGGCGCTGAAGGAAGCGGTACAGGCTCCGGCAAAAAAAGGGAAGAAAAAGAAGTAGGCAATTTCACAGTTTTCAGAGATTTGTCAGCAGGGGTATTACCGGAAACGGTAATACCCTTTTTTTATGCCGCTGCCGGAATGTACGTTACAAAAAAATAATGCGTAATACCTGCAATTTAGATGAAAGGATTTGAGTTTTGCGTATTCAATGCCGAATAGATTTAGGACACAATCCATTTATCAGCCTTTCCGCATTCCGAGACGAGCATGATCTTCACAGAACAGATAAACAATCCAGGCGGAATTCTAATCTTATCCGTCGTCGCTTTTGTGCTGTCCGCCTGGTCGCTCAAATTCTTCCGCCGACGGAGAGGTTGCCTCTTCAATTACAGGCGGGTTCCTCTGTCACTTCTGGCTTTACTTGTCTGCGGCTGGTTTGCGGTCCAGTGGGCAGGGGAACAGGAGGCCGCCAGGCAGCGTTCGGTCCTGATCGACAATGCCCGCCGGGCCGCGCTGGCAGTGAACATTGCTCGCCTCGAACACCTCTCAGCCAGTTCCTCCGACCTGGTCAACCCACATTACCTGCGTCTGA
>DATEVI010000479.1:0-2286 GCA_035281865.1 Geobacteraceae bacterium
GACCGATCCTGCTCGCCGCGGGCGCGTATGAATCATGGCAAGTGATAGTCCTGCCCGGCACACATGCTTTTCTCCCGTATCTGGTCATAGGCTTCGTGACCTCGGCCGTGGTCGGCTGGCTGGCCATCAAATGGCTGATCGGTTTCTTGAGCAGACATTCGTTGTATATTTTTGCCGCGTATTGTGCAGTGCTCGGATTGGTTGTTTTTCTTTTTCATTTTTCATAATGCACCGGTGCAAAGGGGGTGTTGCATCCTGCTAATAGGTGATAGTATTCAGATGGTGAATTAGATATGATGAGTCCACTTTCTTATTCTTATGCAAGTTGGGAGAACAATGCGATGAAGAGTTTTCATGTATTGGTTTACTCAAGCCTGGTTTTTAGCCTTCTGCTGTCTTCGTGTACTCTACGAACAACTCCAACGGAATCATTGGAACCTGCCACAGAATTGGTCACGGTTGATTCTGCCGGGCCAACTGTTGGGTCGACCATGATCTGGTTTGACAACAGCGACCTGGTCTATGTGACGGAAGGTGCGTTTCTGATGGGTGGTGGGGGGTTTGATAATCCGGAGCACGAGGTAACCCTTGATGGCTTCTGGATCTATCGTAACAAGGTCACTAATGCCATGTATCGCCTATGTGTGACTGTGGGCGAATGCACTCCGCCGGCGGAAGATGAAGGCACTTCGCTCTATACAGACCCACTGCTTGCGAACAGGCCGATCGTAAATGTCAACTGGGAACAGGCGTTATCCTATTGTGAATGGATGAACGCCAAGTCGCCCACTGAGGCGCAATGGGAGAAGGCAGCGCGAGGCCCGGATGGAAACCTCCATCCATGGGGTAATGACGAACCGTCCTGCGGTCTCCTGAATTTCCGCGGTTGCATGGGTAAAACAACTGATGTACTGGATTATCCAAATGGGATGAGTTTTTATGAGGCATTTGATATGGCTGGCAATGCTTTTGAATGGGTGGTGGACCGGTATGCGGCCGATTATTACACCGTATCGCCAAAGCTAAACCCGCCTGGCCCGGAGACCGGCGAATTGCGGTCCGTACGGGGCAGTAGTTTCAATTCACCAGCTGATGAGGTCCCTTCATCGCGGCGCTTCTCCTTGCAGCCTGTGGAGCAGCGTGAGGACCTTGGCTTTCGCTGTGTGGTTACTGACGGCGTAACTGCCTTTGCACCCTTTTGCCAACAGGTGGCCTTTATTCCTGGTGATTCAGGTGGCGGAAACTCACCATCAAAGGATCCGTTACCAACTGCATGCGTCCCGCCTCCGCCCACGCTGGACCCTATTGCTTTTTGTAATAACGGAAATGGCAGTGTCAACGTCACTTTTCCAGCAGGGGCCTCGATTGCTCAGTCTGGTGATGCTTATACCTGCGGTTCCGTCGATGAGGATACCCTCAATTGTACAGGACCCAGTGGGGGCGCGATCACAGTGGAGGTCTGCACTTCCTGTGGTGATCCCGGGAATGACGCACCGTCAGAAGGTTTTGAACTGGAAGAATGTTATCCGGGCTTTTCTCTTAACCCCGGAACGGGCATGTGTGAATACGACGGTTCCGGTCAACCCAATCCTGTGGGCGGTTGTCCTCCGGGCGGATTCTTTAACGAAGAGCTCCAGAGTTGTGTTCTGATCGGTATCCCGAGCAAGGATTGTCCATCCGGCTACACATTTAACCCTCAGTCTCAATGTTGCACAATTGCCGTTCTTCCACCTGAAGAGCCGAGTTGCCCGTATCATATTTGTGCTTATCCAATTTGCCGTCCCGAAGCCGAGTTTGATCCCGCTACACAGCTATGTTATGCAAAAGATGCAAATAACTATACAGAAAGTTGCGCCCAATTTACAGTTGGCCTGGGAACTTGCGGTCATGGTGACGGCTGTAAGCCTCCTCCAAATGGATGTGGCAGGAATGCTTTGGGAGTTCCACTGCAATGGGATCCTGACACTTGCTCCTGTAAATGAACTCTGATAGAGTCCCTGCCGCAAACACGACAGGGACTCTCTTTTTGAAAGAAAGTGAATGATTTCTTTGCACGATTGTTCCGACGGATGCATTAAGTCTCGCTGTCGTATACTTGCACTCGCTGCAAGCGCGGCGCGGAGAGAAAATCATGGACATGAAATCCCTTCTCAAGCAACTCATTGAAACCGAATCCCCTTCGCAGGACAGATCCGCGGTCAACCGGGTGGGAGATCTCGTCGCGGAACACGCCCTCAAATTAGGCGCCACGGTTGAGCTCATCCAGAATGTTGAAACTGGCGACCA
>DATEVI010000480.1:0-4210 GCA_035281865.1 Geobacteraceae bacterium
GCATTCCTGTTGGCCAGCTTTACCATTTCCAGTTTTGTTCCCCGTCCGGGAAATGTCACCGCAACCCGTTTTCCCTTTTTTTCCGACAGGAGTTCCGCAAACGCCGCCGGCTCTTCGATGTGGACCGGCAGCAGCACCTCATCGGGTATATATACATCACGGTTATAGTATTCATTGAGAAAGGATGAAATCCCTTCTTCATCGTCCATTTCCCAGGAAAGGGCAAAGTTCCGGCTGCCGATAAGGCTTCCTCCCCTGATAAACAACAGTGATATTCCGAGAAGGCTTCCTTCCCGGTAATAGCCCAGGACGTCAATGTCTCCGCCCTGGGCAACCATTTTCTGCTTTTCCACGGTTACTTCTACGGAGCGGATCAGGTCTCGGAATCTGGCAGCCTCCTCATAGTTTTCCCGCTTTGCCGAGTCCGCCATGCTTTTTCTGAGGGTCTTCACCAGGTCACGGTTCTTTCCTTGGAGAAAGAGTACGGCGCCTTGCGCAAGAGCAGCGTAGTCCTCCTTGGAGATGAGTCCGAAGCAGGGGGCCGAGCACTGGCTTATCTGGTGGAAGAGGCATGGGCGACCACGCCGCCTGCAGGTTTCAAGGGGGTAGTGGCGCAGACGGAACAGTTTGTAGATCTGCTTCAGCACCTCCCTTGCGGCGGAGGCGGAAGAATAGGGTCCGAAATACCGTGCTCCGTCCCTTGTCACTTTGCGAATTAACGTCAGGCGGGGGAATTCCTCGGACACGTCCATGCGGAGTGAAAAATATGTCTTGTCGTCACGCAAGTTGATATTGTATCGGGGCCGGTGCTCTTTTATGAGGGTATTCTCGAGAATCAGCGCTTCCTTTTCAGTGTCTGTAACTATGTAATCGATATCGGCAACCCGGGCCATGAGGTACCTGATATGATAGCGGCTGTCACTGGATCTTGTGAAGTAGGACCGGACCCTTGCCCTGAGGTTTTTGGCTTTGCCCACGTAGAGGACGGTTCCTGACCCCCCTTTCATTAAGTAGACACCCGGGGAAGTCGGGAAATTTTCTGTTGAAGAGAGATTCATAGCTGCTATTATAAAATCATGGCGATGGCTTGCAAAGTGAATTTAACGTTTTCCGCATGCTGTCCGGGCGCATGTCCAAGAGTCAGGGGGATACTTATCGGTACACTTTCCCGGTCATCCCTGACAAAAATTGTCTTCACCACATGGGACTCCCCCTTCTGGGGGAGCAGACGCACCTGTATCAAGTCCGTATTCCCACACCGGAAAGGCAAGCGTGTATCGCATAAGTTGCGCTAATGTGACTAGCATGTTTTTTGCATTAATTCTCTGAATTGCTCCCAGTTTATCCACACCACCGCCCGGAGGGGTCTGAAAAATGCGAAATATGCAAGCTGAAGAAATCTACGAAAAGGGATTGCATGCACTTTCCAACGGTCATGTATACCTTGCCCTTGTCTGTTTTGAGCAGGCAATGAATCTGGAAAAGACCCCAATTTATTGTTCCCATCTTGCTTTTTGTCTGGCGAAGGCGCGTGGACAGTACCGGGAGGCATTGGCCCTCTGCATGGAAGCCTTGGAAAAGGATCCCCACAATTCAGTCCACCACCTGAATCTGGGGCGGATTTACGTGCTTGCCGGAAAGAGGGAAAAAGCATTGCAGATATTGAGAGATGGTATGCAATTCGACCAAAACAACGAGATTTTCAGAGAGCTTGAAATGTTGGGGACGAGAAGGCCTCCGGTCATCGCCTCTCTGAGGAGGGAACATCCCCTGAACAAATATTGCGGTATGCTTCTGAAAAAATTGGGATACAGGTAGACACGGGAAGCGGTCCCCCGTGTTCTTCCCGTGTGGACCGGGAAGCCCCGGAGTCTGCTCGGGAAAGAAAACAGATTATGCGGGTCAGCCAGTGTGAAGCAATCGTTCTCGCCGCACGGGATTACAGCGAGGCCGACAAAATTGTTACGTTTTTTACCCGTGAGCATGGCAAGATCGGCAGTATCGCGCGGAATGCAAAAAAAAGCATTAAACGTTTCGGCGGCTCCCTGGAGGTTTTTGCTCAACTTCGGCTCCATATAGTGTTGAAAGAGACCCTTTCTCGCCTTGACAGCGTCGACCTGATCACCATATTTCCGCATATAAGGGAAGAACTTGTAAAAATAGGTTATGCAGGCTATGCCTGTGAGCTGGTTGATCGTCTGTTGCCGGAGGCGCAACCCAATGTCAGGCTGTACCGCCTGCTTGCTTCCTACCTGGAATATCTGGATTCAGCCCCCGCCCTGGAGGATGACCGCCGTTTTTTTGAAGCTAACCTGCTGAACATCCTCGGTTATCGAATTCCCCTTGAAAGCTGCTCGCAATGCGGAGTTTCGCTTGAATCGGTCGTGGAACTGTACTATCTGCCGCCGACCGGTGAGTTTTTCTGCAGTCGTTGTATCCGGAACGGACTGAAAATCTCTCCAGAAACATTGTCTTTACTCGCACTGTCAATGCGTACGGGACGGTTCGGGAAGATCCGTTTTTCCGGCGATACATTGCGGGAGGCCGGCGAAATCCTCGATTCAACCGTTGCCTCACACCTGAATAACCCTCTTTGTTCGCTCGCATTTTTGCACGAGATGTCGCTGGTCGAGGGACGGTAATTCCAATCTCCGGAAACGTCCAATAACCCTTGACACGGAAGCCTGTTACGGGATAATCTAGCAAATCCGACCGTTTTAGCCGTACTTAATGTATTCCAATCGCCGTGCGCTACGATTGTTTCATGTTGCCTCTGGGGCAGTGGAATTTCTGGTTGCGGTACTTGCGCAAAAATTTTCCATTTAGTCATACTGTAATTATGGGTGGAGGAAATGTTTTGACTTTTCAGGATTTGATTCTTTCCCTCCAGGGATTCTGGGCCCGCCAAGGGTGTGTGATCCAGCAGCCCTACGATGTGGAAAAGGGCGCCGGGACTTTCAATCCGGCCACTTTTCTTCGTGTCCTCGGCCCCGAGCCCTGGAACGTGGCATACGTTGAACCTTCCCGCAGGCCCACGGACGGCCGATACGGTGAAAACCCCAACCGACTTCAACATTACTATCAGTTTCAGGTCATCATGAAGCCGTCCCCGATGAATATCCTGGACCTTTATCTGGATTCCCTTAAAGCCTTCGGCATAAACCCCAATCAGCATGACATTCGCTTTGTGGAAGACGACTGGGAATCTCCCACGCTCGGGGCATGGGGCTTGGGCTGGGAAGTGTGGTTGGACGGCATGGAAATCACCCAGTTTACCTATTTCCAGCAGGCCGGAGGGATTGACCTCAAACCGGTGTCGGCGGAAATCACCTACGGATGCGAGCGTATAGCCATGTATCTGCAAGGGGTTGACAACGTGTACGACCTCCAGTGGGTGGAGGGTGTGAAATACGGCGATATCCACCATCAGAGCGAGGTGGAGTTTTCCACATACAATTTCGAAGAGGCTGATGTGTCGATGCTTCTCCAGCTCTTTACCATGTACGAAAAGGAGTGCGTGCGCCTGGTGGAACGGGGCCTGGTGTTGCCGGCCTATGATTACGTCATGAAATGTTCCCATGCATTCAATCTGCTCGACGCACGGGGCGCCATTTCGGTCACGGAAAGGGCTTCCTATATCGGCAAGGTGCGAAATCTTGCCAAACTCTGTGCGGAAGGATATCTGGCGCTGCGCGAGCGGCTCGGCTTCCCTCTCTTGAAAGGAGGGCGGGGCCATGAATAAGGAACTGTTTCTCGAAATAGGTACCGAAGAAATCCCCGCGGCCTTTTTGCCCAAGGCAATGGCCGATATGGAAAGCATCATCACTAAGGAGCTGACGAGCGCGCGTCTCACCTTCGGTGAGATCAGGACTTTCGCGACTCCCCGCCGCCTTGCCCTTGTAGTGAAAGAAGTTCCCCCTGTCCAGCCCGATGCGGAAATTACCGATGTGGGACCCGCAACTAACGCGGCTTTCGGTCCCGATGCCGTGCTGACCCGCGCCGGCGAAGGCTTTCTCCGCGGTAAAGGGTGGGATGGTTCCCCTCTGCAGATAGATGCGAAGGCTTTTTTGCCGGGAGTAATCGGCAGATTCGATAATGCCAGAATCGAACTCGTAGATGCCGGGAAAGTGCTGAAAGTTGCGGTCGTCAGAACCGAAACCGGTCGTCCCACCTACGAATTGCTGTCGGAGATCCTGCCGCGCCTGATAAT
>DATEVI010000481.1:0-3668 GCA_035281865.1 Geobacteraceae bacterium
ACCCTGGCCCTGGAAGGGGATCTGTTGAAGGTCATGACCAATTTTCTGGCCGGTATGGGCTGTGAAATACAGGCGGCAATTTCCGCCACCAGGGTGCGGGGTCTCGATGCCCTCCCGTCGGAAAACGTCTTTGTCGGTGACCTGGAGGATTTGGAGGGCGTGGCGGCGGGCAGCAGCCTGCTGGTAGCCAACAGCAACGGCCGCCAGGCGGCCGCCAAGCTCGGCGGCATCCCCCTTCTTCGGGCCGGTTTGCCGGTGTTCGACAGGCTCGGCGCCCATCAGAAGATGCGGGTAGGGTACAAGGGGACCATGAATCTCCTCTTCGAAACGGCCAATATATTCCAGGCGAATGCAAAAGAGGCGCAAAAGCTGGCGCATAATTAAAGAGGCAGGTATTCAGCCTAAACACCTGAATAGTTCAAAAAGAAAGGTGGTTTGATATGAAAATAGCGTTTACCAGCACAACAGGCGAGATGATCGATCAGCATTTCGGCATGTCGGAGAACTTCTGCATCTGGGAAGTGGGCCCCGATGAGGCCCATTTTCTGGAAACTGTGCAGGTGGGCAAATCGGGCGATGATGAGGAAGACAAGATTGCATCGCGGGTAGCCGTATTGACCGACTGCGCCATAGTTTACACCATGCAGATCGGCGGTCCGGCGGCGGCCAAGGTTGTCGCAAACAAAGTTCACCCGATGAAAACGGGGAAAGAAACCAGTATCGTGGAAATAGTGGAAAAGTTGCAGGAAGTGCTGCGCGGCAACCCGCCACCGTGGTTGAGGAAGGCGATGAACAAGGGGCAAGCCCGGTCATTTCTGGACGACTGACAACAAGTGTAGAGGTGTCTCTTGCCGCGGTCGGAGAAGAGGACAGGCAACGGGGCCCCTGCAAAACAACAAAACATGTATGGAGGATTGCAAAAATGGCGTACATTACAGGACTGACAAGAGATAAGAAGGAATGGACACCCGAGTTCGTTGTGTCCATCGATGAGGAGACCTGTATCGGCTGCGGACGCTGTTACAAAGTCTGTGCCCATGACGTGCTCGCGTTTGAAGAGGTGGATGAGGATGATTCGGCGAAGATGTTCATGAAAGTCGAGAACCCGGGCAGCTGCGTCGGTTGTCAGGCGTGCGGAAGAACCTGTTCCAAGAAGTCGTTTACCTTCGCACCGGTGGAAATGTAGAAAAAAACAACATTAACCACAGGGAGAGCGTATGAATATTATGTTCACGCTCTCCCCCTCTTCAGATAAGAGGGGGTTGGGGGGAGTTATGAAGTTTTGTGTCGGTAAAGCCATAACCCCTCCCGACCTCCCCTTAAATTAAGGGGAGGGGCTTTTCAACAGGAGGTAACCATGCTTATTGCCGTCGCTTCCAAAGATGGAAAGGAAATCAATCAGCATTTCGGACATGCGGACCGTTTCTTTATTTATGATGTGGATGGGGAGAATGTTACCCTCAAGGAGGAAAAGGTGGTGGAGCGGTATTGTTCCGATGACCCCGACCATCAGTTGCGCAAGCACATCCTGAGCGCCCTCGCCGACTCTGTCAAAGGATGCCGGGCCGTGGTCTGTGCGCAGATAGGACAGGCTCCCCAGATGGAGATGGAGCGGTTGGGAGTCGAAGTGTTTACCGCTGAGGGTCCGATTGGCAAGACATTGCTTGAACTGGCGAAGATATTGTAGGAGCGGCCGGCCGGTCGCCCCCGCAAGCGCATTCACAACGAGGTGATGATCTCATGCACAACGGCTCGTACAATCACTGTAATCTCCCGCCATGGGTCATTTCCTCGCGCCATTTCAACGACAACCCGCAGCCAATTGAACTAATGGGGGTTCGGGAGGGCAACAAGTTCCTCTTTCAGCGCCTCAGGGAGATGGATTCGGCCGAGGAACGCGCCGTTTTCTTCAACGACTACATGTCGGTGAAATTCCAGCTTCACCAGTGGGGGGAGCAGTCGACGGACAAGGCGCGCAAAAGCATCAAGAACAGCTATCTCCGCTTCCTTCGCGGCTGGGGTATGGATTCAAACTCAGTAGAAGGGGCAGTCCTCAAAGGCTGGGTGGAGAGCCGTATCGGTCTGCCTCCCACATTCCACAAGACAAGGATTAAGGGAATACATTCTGAAGAATATTATTTCTTCGCCATAGACCGGATGAAGGGCAGCGAGCGGACAAACGCCATAAACTCCCAGCTTGACCTGCTCTATGAATATTCCCAGTTCGAACTGGCGAAAAGGTTTCCCGGCGAGCGTTATCTGACTTTGTATCGGGGCGTTTTCGACGAGGATGAACATGAACTTCTTGAAATCACCGGCAAACGGGAGCGGATAGTCCGCCTCAACAATCTTTCCTCCTTTACTTCCGACGAGGAGCGTGCCTGGGAGTTCGGCTACACGGTCTGGGAGGTGAAGGTGCCAATCTGCAAGATATTCTTCTTCAATGAGCTTCTTCCCAATTCCATTCTCAAGGGAGAGGGGGAATTCATTGTCTTCGGCGGCGAATACCGCGTTCAGATAATCCCCTGTACGATATAGTTTATACGGCGCAGGCACATCCGTGGCGTCATCGCGCCAGGCGTGGTTGACGTAGCGTCCCTGTTCAATGTCCGGGACGCCGGACAGGCACAATGAAATTGAGATTAAGAAAAAATAATTGTCGAAGATGAAGGTTTTTGGAAATGTATTGTCCGGGAAAAGCAGTGAAAACATAGTGTTACCCGGGCGTTAATTTTGTGAAAGACATATGTTTATATGCATTGACATATGGTTATCTTGTATAGTACCCTGCTCAAGAATTGAGTGATGGAAGATGCCGACCAACCAACCGCCTGGGTGGGAACGGAGGTGTCATTAAATGGGAGGGAAAATACTTCTCAAGTTCAGATCCGACAAGCCGATATGCGCTGTAAGGCGCAATGACAACTTAAGAAGATACACGATAATACTCAACCACTCGCGAGGGTGGGGCGGAAAGCCTATAGGGTCTCCCAGAGACAGCCGGGTCGCCGAAATGTCTGAAAACGATATGAGGGGCCCGGCTTTTTTATTTCTTGCATCACAACATAATCACCTATTTAGTTTCATAACAACCACGCATCGTTTCCATGTATTTGACTACGACCCCCCTTATCCGTGCAGTCAAAGACTGTACGCGCGTATTATTACCAACATCAAAATTTGAAATTTTTTCTAATCCGGTTTTTTCCGGAAGTAGGACACGTTTGTTCATTATCCGCATGCCTGCGAGAGAGGCGGGAAATAATCTTTTACCCGGTTTATTCGCAGGACTCAGAGAAATGAACACATCGTTTTGAATGCATCAATAACCAATGGAGGAAAATCGTATGGAAAAAGACGATAGGTTTGATGAGAAGCTTGAAGACAAGATTTCCGAGCTGGTGGAAAGAAAAGGGGTCACCCGCCGCAGTTTTATCAAATTCTGCGGCCTGATGGCGGCTACCCTCGGCCTGGAGGCCACCCACCTGCCGAAGATTGCCGAAGCTCTGGTTTCAGGACCGAGGCCTCCCTTCATCTGGCTGCAATTTGCCGAATGCACCGGCTGCACCGAGGCGTTTCTCCGCTCTTCCAGCCCCTTTATCGATGACCTGCTGCTGAACAAGATTTCGCTGGAATACCATGAGACCATCATGGCGCCGGCAGGGGCA
>DATEVI010000482.1:0-3585 GCA_035281865.1 Geobacteraceae bacterium
TCGGTCTGGAATTGGTCGAAGGACTTCACGCTGCCCGGCAGGACCATCACGCTCGGACCCGTGGGGAGGGTCGCGCATCCGCCCAACGCCAGCAGCGCAAGAAATGAGAACAGACTCCGTGTGAACTTAGTCATGGTTTCAATCCTCCCCGTCCGGTGGACCCGGAGAAGGAACGACCTTCATCCATCCGTTCGGACATTGTTTTACGTAAGGATAGTAGCCTTGGGGGTTCCGGCAGAAATACCAATAATACGGTTTCTCTACTTCGATGTTCCTCTCAAAATATATGTTTGGTGACTGTCGGATGACGACAGGTGGCGCATTATAGTACGGATAATAGTACGGATAAGCCCCCCCCCATCCCGGACCCCACCATGGACTCCATGAAGGACCCCACCACGGACCCCACGATGCACCCCAACCGGGCGAAACCAGAACGCCTCCGCTGAAGTAAAATCGCGACCCGTGCGAATACCCTCCGCGCGCGTCTCCAGGCAAAGGGATCGCAAGCAGCAGCGCTATTGCAGCCAGGGCAACAAAGATAATTCTTTTCATTTCCGCCCCCTATCGCGCCAAAGTATCCCATCGACTTAAATTATATTCCAACCGCTTTGAATCGGCAATGGGGGATATGCTCTTGAGGGTAACCCCTGCCTTCAACGGTGGTCCCGCAGTTCGAAGTTTCGGAATGGAGGACGGGACGTACCGGTCTGTTATTGTGGAGGGCCGCATGGTTCTATGGTTTTTCTGTCTTCGATCTGCCATAATATCAACATGGAGAGGAGGTGTCGTTATGAAATGCGAATACAAGGATGGTCTGAAGGTTGACTATTCGGGTTCTCTCCGCGTAAGGAAAGGTAATGAAATTAACGGTTTTATTGTAAAGGAAGATTTCATTCCCGATAGTTTCAGATACGAATTGGACAAGGCAGTCCGCAACAACAGCTGTGGCGATATCAGGAAGATTGCCGAGGCGATCACGCATGGCGTGAACGGTAAGCTCTGCATACGTGAGTAAGGCAATGCAGGGTCCCTTGTGATGTCATGTAAAAAGCCCGAAGATGAAAGTCCGAGGGCTTTTTTCATGTTATCTGACTGTCATGGACGGCTTTACAGAGCAGGGACTGGTGTTACAATAAAAATACAGACAAAAAATAAAGGGAGGTTACTATGTACGGCGCAGACAGAATCTACAAGAAAATAGAAGTCATAGGAGTGTCCCCAACCGGAATCGAAGCAGCTATTGAGTCTGCCTTGAGTCACGCCCGGAAGTCTGTACACAAGATGTCGTGGTTCGAAGTGGAAGAAATCCACGGCCATATTGGAGAAGACGGAAAAATTTCGGAATACCAGGTTTTGATCAAGGTCGCTTTCGTGGTTGAAGATTGACCTGCCTGACAAACAGCGAGATCTCACGTGAAGAAAGGTGAAAGCTGATCATAGAAAATAATCGGGCGGAAGTTCGTGCTTCCTTCTTTCCTGACCGTTATACTTGGACGGTTTCCATCGTTCCCGTATAGGGTCATGCCCGATCTTCACCCATCCGCTTGAGCGCCGGAAAGCGTTTATTTTGCCTTCCTTTATAAGATCGTCCAGAAGGTATTCATCAATCATCCCTCTCTTGTTGTTTTTGTATATTACACCTATCATCATACCTTTATCCTCCCATGATCGTTTTTCGGCTGAATGGGACGGGTTTTGTTCGTTGGCGGTGCCGTTTACGGTGGATGTCTTAGCGTCCTTGATCGGCGGCTCTGAGAGGACTTCTTCCGCAGTCTCCGTTTTACCCCCGATTCTGACCCAATCGCCGGAAATCTTGTACGCAACGATCCTGCCTTGATTAATCAGGTCATCGAGAAGATACGCTTCAATCATTCCCGCCGTGCTGTTGGTAAAAATCACTGGTATGGCCATGGCACAATCCCTTGAAGTCATTTAACCTCCAAACATATACCTATTATACCGGGTCAGAAGGATTTGTCATCATGCAGAACCAAAAACAGCGCGCCTGAGCGGCATTGCGCGTTCAGGTTTTTGTGTTTTACAAGCCAGAGCGATTTTGTTAGGATTAATCGCCGCAAAGTAAGCTATTAAGGGTTTCTATGTCAGAACTGACACCGATGATGCGCCAATATCTGGAAATCAAGACACAATATCCGGACGCCATTCTTTTTTTCCGGCTGGGCGATTTTTATGAGATGTTTCTGGATGATGCCGTCAAGGCATCGCGCATCCTGGACATAACACTGACTTCCCGCAATAAAAGTACGGAAGGCGCCGATGTGCCGCTGTGTGGAGTCCCCTACCATTCGGCAGGTCCGTACATTGCAAAACTCATCGAGGCTGGGGAAAAAGTGGCCGTCTGTGAGCAGGTTGAAAACCCCAAACTCACCAAGGGGATAGTGAAACGTGAGGTGGTCAAGGTCATAACACCCGGACTGGTGGTTGACGGTGAATGCCTTTCTCCCGGGGTGAATAACTACCTGTTTTCGCTCTACCCAGGCAAAATAGGGCGGTGGGGACTTTCGTATCTGGATATTTCGACAGGCGAGTTCAAGGTGACCGAAGTGGACGGCATGGATGCGCTTGCCGCGGAACTGGCTTGTACGAATCCGCGGGAGGTGTTGTTGCCTGCGGCACTTCGTGACGGTTCCGTGATGAAGGAGCTGGGACATCATATCGCCGAGTCTGTTATTTCTTTTCTGGATGACTGGATATTCGATCCGGACTATTGCAACAGGCTGTTGAACAATCACTTCGCGGTCGCGTCTCCCGAGGCACTCGGGTGCGGCGGTTTCACCGAGGGACTGCCGGCTGCCGGGGCCGTTCTCCATTATCTTCAGGAGACGCAAAAGGGAACGGTCAACCACATCCGGCGGATTACCCCCTACAGGATACGGGAATATCTCGTACTGGACGAATCGACGAGAAAGAATCTGGAGCTGACGGCTACCCTTTCCGAGGGCAAGAGAAGAGGTTCACTTCTCGGATTGATGGACAGAACTAAGACGGCAATGGGCGCCAGAAAGCTACGCCACTGGATTAACTATCCTGTCATAAGCCTGGAGAAAATAAAGGAACGTCAGGATGCTGTTGAGGAGTTGGTACAAAAGCCCGGATGGCGAAATGAAATTGCCTCGTTGCTGGAAGGCATGTATGATCTGGAGCGATTGAACGGCCGGATCAGCATGGCCAGTGCAGGAGCTAAGGACCTTGTTGCCCTCAAGGAGTCACTGCGCCGTATTCCGTCTCTGCTGGACAAGCTTGCATGCGCTGGCTCATCCCTCATCTGTTCCCTTCAAGAGGGGACGGACCCAATGGAGGATCTTTACGAACTTATCTCAAAAGGAATTGTGGAAGACCCACCCTTCGTGCTGCGGGAAGGCGGTATCGTCGCGGATGGCTACAATCCGGAACTGGATGAACTTCGTCTCCTGAGCAGGGAGGGAAAAGGCTATATCGCACGGCTCGAAGCCCGGGAAAAGGCGCGGACCGGAATCAGTTCACTGAAAATACGCTATAACAAGGTTTTCGGCTACTACATCGAGGTAACGCGGACGAATCTGGCAAGCATTCCTCCCGATT
>DATEVI010000483.1:0-7959 GCA_035281865.1 Geobacteraceae bacterium
TCTGAAATATCTGTCCCGGTTTTTATTATTAGTGCTTTAGTACTGCCCCAATGATCCGCTTTTAATAATCAATTGTCGGGTTTCGCTGGATTTCTCTTTGAAAGGAGAGGCGGCTATTACAGAAAGCTCTGATTTTGAGACAAATTACAAGGTAAAACTAGAGAAGTTTGAGGGCCCTCTTGAGTTACTCCTGCATCTCATCAAAAAGAACGAACTCGACATCTACGACATTCCCATCTCAATAATTACCAATCAGTATCTGCAATATATCAAACTCATGAAAGAGCTCAATCTGGAGATAGCAGGGGAGTTCCTGGTAATGGCATCAACTCTTCTGCAAATTAAATCACAGATGCTGCTGCCGACCCTGCCTTCGGAAGATACAGTTGGGGAGGAAGAAGACCCGCGCGCAGAATTGATCCGCAGACTCCTTGAATACCAGAAATACAAGGATGCGGCAAATATGCTTGAAAATATCGATCAGACAGGGAGGGACCTGTTTTCTTGCAGACTGGTGGAACCGGAATTCGAGATTTCACAGGATGTAGAGGAAATTATTGAGGTTGAACTCTTTGAGCTCATAGAGGCCTTTCGATCGGTGCTGTCCAGAATTACAAAAGAAAAGTTTCATGAGATCAAGACGGAATCAATAAGCATGGCAGATCGTATAAACCGGATACTGTCGCTTTTGCAGGAAAAGGAAAGCATCAGATTTGACGAAATATTTACCGCCGATCATACCCGTGAAGATGTGATCGCCAATTTTCTCGCCGTTCTCGAACTGTGCAAAAGAAAAATGCTCAAAATAATCCAGTGGGCGTTATTCGCGGATATATGGATTACAGCAGCTGTCAGGGAAGATCAAATCGACACTGTTGCAAAGGACGGCATTTCTTATGTCTGATATCAAACCCATGGTTGAAGCGTTGATTTTCGTCTCGGAGGCGCCCTTAACAATAGAGAGACTTTGCGATATACTTGCCGAGTACAAAAGGGAAGAGATACGTTCGGCCATCAACGATTTGAAAAATGATTACAATAATATAGAGCGCGGTATTTTTCTTGCCGAGATTGCGGAAGGTTTTCAATTCAGAACCCGTAAGGAATATTCGGAAATTGTAAGAAGATTGACGAAAAACACCGGAGCCAGGTTCAGTAAGCCGGCACTGGAAACTTTGGCCATCATCGCGTACCGACAGCCAATAACCCGTCCGGAGATTGAATATCTCAGGGGTGTAGACTCTGGCGGTGTTCTTAAAACACTGCTCGAGAAAAATCTCGTCAGGATTCTAGGTAAAAAGAACATCCCCGGCAAGCCCATCATATACGGAACATCCAGAAAATTTCTGGAAACTTTCAATTTGAGAGATCTCAAAGGCCTGCCGACTTTAAAGGAAATTCAGGAACTGGAAGAAACGCCCATATTTGAAAAACAGAATGAATTGCCTCTGCAAAATAATTGAGTGGATGCGTAGACGCATGCCAACAATTAATGGCTTAATTCGAAGGTAGGTTGTTATGATTCGCCAACCGGCTGTAGCAGGTCAGTTTTACAGCAGCAATCCGACAAAACTCAGAAATGAAATTCAGAGATTCATCAAAACGGATACGAATCGTGAAACAGCTATTGGAATAATCGCTCCGCACGCGGGCTATCTATATTCGGGTGCGGTTGCCGGGTCTGTTTACAGCTCTGTCGAAATCCCCGATACGGTGCTGATCCTTGGTCCAAATCACCACGGTTTTGGATCGAGAACAGCCCTTTACCCAAGTGGCGAATGGCTAACGCCCTTGGGAAGCTCAAAAATCAACGACCGGCTTGCTCGACTCGTCAAGGAGAACTCAGCGCTGGTCGAGGATGATATAGTTGCGCACCATTATGAGCATTCCCTGGAAGTGCAGCTTCCCTTCCTGCAATACCTGAATTCCGAGGTAACCATTGTACCTCTCTGTGTCGGGTTTAGGGAATTCGCTGCGTGCAGGGAGCTGGGGATTGGAATAGCGAAGGCAATAAAAGAATACGGAAACTACGTTCTTATTGTCGCAAGCTCCGATATGACCCATTACGAATCGGCCACGGCAGCGAGAAAGAAGGATGATCTTGCGTTGGGCGAGGTGCTGGCGCTGAACGCCGAGGGGTTGTTGAGAACATGCAGGAATGAAACTATTACAATGTGTGGTGTAATCCCGGCAGCGATCATGATTATTGCAGCACGCGAGTTGGGCGCTACGCGGGCAAGACTCGTACAGTACTCCACAAGCGGAGATGTAACGGGAGATAACGAACAGGTAGTAGCCTACGCTGCAGTCACAGTATTATAAAATTACTCCTCTTTGGAAATTCTGATGACCTGCAGTACACTCGGCATGGATTCAAGTTCATGGATGTCAAGAGTTTCCGTTTCTCCTATAACTCCAATTATCGTGCGATTCATACCGGTTGACTGATGTAAATCGAAGTTTTTGTTTATCAGGAATTCTTTAATGTTATCAAGCGCTTCTTCATCGGCGCTCTTCTTCAAAATGATCAGCACCCTGTTACTCCTCCTTGGTGGGGAAATTCATTATTCTTTCAAGTCTTCTGGATTCATCAATAACGCGCTCAAAGAGCCTGACAATAGCATGATCGTCGAGAGGTCCGGGATTCTCGGTCTTCATCCGCAGAAAAATCTTCTTTTCCCGTTCCGGGTCATATACGGCAAGCCCTGAATCTTTTTTAATTGCGCCGATTTTCAGTGCAAGGTCCGCGCGATGGTTGAAAATTTTCAGCAGTTCGTCGTCAAGGCGGTCAATTTCACTTCTTATATTATCAATCGTCATACTTTCCTCAAAACTTCTTCTTTATAATTGTATCTCTCTTCCATTGGACATTATCCCTTTCAGGAAAATCGATATTGTAGTGAAGGCCGCGTGATTCCTTGCGTTCCTGCGCGCACAAAATGATGAGCTCGGCAACTGTGGCAATGTTGCGGAGTTCAAGGAGATCCGATGTAATGATAAAGTCCCAGTAATACTGAATAATTTCTTCCTGAATGAGTTTTACGCGGCTTAAGGCTCTTGCAAGACGCTTGTTTGAACGTACAATGCCCACGTAATTCCACATGAACCGCCTGATTTCATCCCAGTTCTGGGAAACCACGACCATCTCGTCGCTATTGGTTGCAGTACCCGAATCCCACTCAGGGATTACGGGGAATTCAAAACTCTTGTTTTTCAGCTGATCCGCTGCATGGCGATACGCTCTTCCAGCAAACACGGCGGCTTCAAGCAGGGAGTTGCTGGCCAGCCTGTTTGCTCCGTGAAGACCGGTAAATGCAACTTCGCCCACAGCGTAGAGATATTTGATGTCGGTCTCTCCGTTCATGTCGGAAGCCACACCACCACAAAGATAATGCGCCGCCGGCACGACAGGCAGAGGCTCTCTGGTCATATCGAGATTGAAGCGAAGGCATGTCTCATATATATTAGGGAAGCGACTCTTTATAAATGCAGGATCCTTATGTGTAATATCAAGATAAACACAGTCATCCCCTTGGGTCTTCATCTCGTTGTCAATGGCCCTGGCAACGATATCACGGGGCGCAAGATCCTTGAGCCGGTGATACTTGTCCATAAAGGCCGTTCCGTCCCGACGCCGCAGTATTGCGCCTTCACCTCTCACTGCTTCGGATATGAGGAATGATTTCGCCTGCGGATGATAAAGCGTAGTCGGGTGAAACTGCATGAATTCCATGTTTGCTATGGAAGCGCCTGCGCGGTAAGCCATGGCGACTCCGTCACCGGACGCCACATCTGGATTGGAAGTGTACAGGTATACCTTGCCCGCGCCGCCGCTGGCCAGAAAAGTAATTTTCGACACAAAGGTCCTTACCCGACTGCTTCTCTTGTCAAGAACATATGCACCCAGGCAGCGGTTTGGTTCCATATCCTGCTTAAGAATTTTTGCTTCAGTTATCAAATCGACCGCAACATGATGCTCGTAGATTTGAATATTGGGATGGTTTCTCGCAGCTGTCACCAATGCACGCTCGATTGCACGACCTGTCAAGTCATCGGCGTGGAATATGCGCCTTTGGCTGTGGCCCCCCTCGCGTGTAAGGTGATATGAATCGCCACTGGTCGTGAATTCTACCCCCCAGTCAATCAGGTTCTTTATGACATATGGCCCTTCTTCAACTACCATTTTTACGACGTCTTCATGGCAGATGCCGGCCCCTGCAACAAGCGTGTCCTGAATATGGGAGTCGAAAGTATCATCTTCCGAAAAAACCGAAGCAATCCCACCCTGGGCATAATTTGTTGCCGATTCTTTTATTTCCTGTTTGGTCACAAGGGCAACCCTGCCGTGATTGGCCGCCTGAATAGCAAAAGAAAGACCGGCTATGCCACTCCCAATGACCAGAAAATCGCTCTCCTCCTTCATTAAATCCCCCATGAGATAACGTTTTAAAAATTATCCGCCTGCGCACCGGTTTCTGTCAAGAAATATTACATGAGGCAATACTTAGGGATGCTGTGTGCACGGGTTCCGGATGAAAAAAAAGAGACAACAAAAGCATGGCTATTGTTCTCCCCGGTGCTTCCACTTCGATATTATTTCAAGAAATTAGGTTAATTCCTCGATCTCAGAGATGTTTACTTGACTATAACCTTGAAAAATTTGACCAGATAATCCATTCCGGACCATATGGTAATAAAGGTGGCGATCCAGAGGTAAAATATACCGACATTATGCATATTTACATACAGGTACGGGTTCTCGATCCCAAAGAACCAGTAGTAGTCATAATGAAGCAGAAGGCACAGTATGGCGACTATCTGAAATATTGTTTTAAACTTTCCAAGATGACTGGCAGGAATGACAATCCCCTCTGTGGATGCGATGCCGCGGAGCCCGGTGATAACGATCTCCCTGCTCAGAATAACCAGCACCATCCAAGCCGGGGCGCGACCAAAAGGAATTATCATGATCAGAGCAGCAGCTACGATGAGCTTGTCTGCAATAGGGTCCAGAAACTTGCCGAATAACGTTACGATCTCCATCCGCCGGGCAATGTAACCATCCAGCCAATCGGTAATGGAGGCCAAGGCGAATAACAGGGTTGCAAAGAAGCCCGCGGTTCTGGAAGGGGAGAGCAACAGAAGAACCAGAAGCGGGATAATGGCGATTCTGAATATCGTCAAAAAGTTGGGAATATTAAGAATGGCATTTTTTCGCGAATTGAGCATGAGGGACCCTAATTATTTTGATAAGATTTCTGATAGCTCAGTACCCTTGACACGTAATTTCGCGTTTCTTCATAGGGAGGTATGCCACCATATTTGGACACTTTCGCCAATCCTGCGTTATAGGCGGCGAGGGCAAGGGATACATCGCCTCTAAAGGTGTCGAGAAGGAATCGAAGATAACGCACACCTCCCCGGATGTTATCTCTCGGATCAAATGCATTGCCCACTTTGAGGTCTCGCGCCGTACCCGGCATCAATTGCATGAGCCCCGACGCACCTTTTGGAGATAGCGCATTCGGGTTATACCCGGACTCTGCATGAATGACTGCTTTCACGAGACTTTTGTCTACTCCGTACTCGGATGAAAGGGTGTTTATTATGGGGTCGAATTCCTCAGGATTCCTGCTGAATCCCGTAAGTCTGAAGTTCGTACGAAGTTTCCTGTCCTTCTTCAGATCCTTAATGAAAACCTTAAAACCGCGATGTGTCGGAGTGTCAGTAAAGTGCATGACTCCTTCTTCGTCTTCATATTTATATATATCCGCACACGCCAAATTAGTAATTAACATTATAAGTAAAGCACATAGAAGAAGTCTCCACTTTACACAACCGTACATGAATCCCTCCTAACACTCAAATGCAATTACAAATGTTGTGAATATAGAACAAAAAGACCGACTGTTCAAGGATTAATCACAGTTATCAAACCATGCGGGTGCGGATACATAAAATACAGAAGAAGCGGAAGTATTGTGCTGGATGATCTATCATGAGCGGTGACCCGCTGTTTTTGCTTTTTCAGGTTTTACGTGCTAGTATTGCAACGATTGCAAATACTGCACCGCCATCAAAAACGCAAGAGGGAAAATGTTCAAGCTAAAAATTACCACATGGTTTGCATCAGCACACAATCTCATCAATTATCAGGGTGATTGCGAAAATCTTCATGGCCACAACTGGAAGGTGGAAGTCTCAGTGACTGCCGGAAAACTTGACAAGGCCGGATTGGGAATCGATTTCAAAATTTTGAAGGCCGAAACCAATGCACTTCTAAAAACCCTGGACCACAAGCATCTTAATGAACTCCAACCGTTTAGCGAGTTGTCTCCATCATCGGAAAATATAGCAAAATATCTGTTCCATGAACTGGCAAACAGGATTGACAACGGCAATGTGAAGGTCGAATCAATAACTGTCTGGGAATCGGACTTTGCCAGTGCAAGCTATTATGAATAGAGCTGGCGACAATTTGTCGGCCAGCATGGTGGAAATCTTTTCTTCCATTCAGGGGGAGGGACTCCATGTCGGGTTACGACAGATATTTCTTCGTTTTCATGCCTGCAATCTGGCCTGTGCCTACTGCGATACCAACGCCGCAATGGAGCCCGAAGTTCCTGAATTCTGCATCATTGAAAAGACGCCGGGCAGACGCGATTTTATCAAGGCAAGAAATCCGGTTACTTTCGAACAGGTTCATTCCGTCATAAACAGATGGCACAGAGGATGGCCTGGAACCCACCATTCGATAAGCCTTACAGGCGGTGAACCGCTCGTCCATGTCGAGACTCTCAGGGAATGGCTTCCCGAATTGAGGAACGCATTGCCCATCTACCTGGAAACCAACGGCGTCCTGCACGACGCTCTCGGCAAGATTATTGAGCACCTGGATTTCATCAGTATGGACATCAAGCTTCCTTCCACTTCGGGTCATTCAGGGCTTTGGGAAGAACACAAATTGTTCATCCAAGGCGCCGCACGAAAAAATGTACTCGTAAAAGTAGTTATCGGCGAAGAAACTCAGGAGTGGGAAATCATCAAGGCATGCGAAATCATCGCTTCCGTGAATAGAGATATCCCGCTGATACTCCAGCCGAGAACGCTAAGCGGCGGTAAAATAGGCATCAAACCCTTGCAGACTCTTAAGTTCCAGGAAATTGCCGGTACTTTCCTTAAAGAAACAAGAATAATTCCACAGACGCACATTTTTTCAGGATATCTCTGATTTATCACAACCCTCATCCCGAACGGAGGATATGCCGTGATTATCGAAGAAATGACCATGGGTGAATTTGAAAACGGGTTAAAGATATGCCTCACCGTTTTCATTCCTTTCGGCTCAGTCGAAGAACACGGTTATCATCTTCCCTTGTCCACGGATACAATACAGGCTTACGAAGTCGGGAAGGGCGCCGCCAGGCTTGTTCCCCTATTTGTAGCTCCTCCCGTCCATTATGGTTGCTGCCGGTCCACATCGTGTCATCCGGGGACCATATCAATAACCACGGGCACACTCAAAGGGCTTATGAAAGACATAGTCCGATCTCTTTACTCACACGGATTGAGAAATTTCATCATCCTGACTGGACACGCCGGGGGAACCCATCGAATGGCTTTGCAGGACGCAGGAGAGGAACTGATATCCGAATTCTTCGACATCAAGCTTGCGGTGGTCACCGAGTACGACCTGGCAAAGCACGAAGGAAGAGGCATAATCGAAACCAATGGAGATGCCCACGCAGGAGAAATCGAGACTTCACGAATCATGCATTCACATCCGCATCTGATTAAAGGAACGGGCACAAAAGAATTCCCTAAATTTCCCGTCGGCATATTGGTACGAAACAAAAGAAAGTTCTGGGAAAACGGAGTCTGGGGTGATCCCGGCAAGGCGAACGCTGAAAAGGGAAAACTTCTCAATGAACTTGTTATTGCCAAAGTCGTCGAGTTGGT